>NZ_JBFAPH010000074.1:0-21069 GCF_040675635.1 Streptomyces sp. NPDC049577 | reverse complement strand
CGCCCCCGTGGCTCTCCCGCCAGGTGGCGAGGATGTCGTCGACGTCGAAGGGTGCCAGATCGAGCGGTGGCCCCGGCGGTGGCATCCGCAGGGCCGCGGCGATCTTCTCGTTGACCGCCCCGACGATCCGCCGCACCTCCGCTTCCGTCCCGGCCGCCGCCGCGGCCGCCAGGGCGTCCTCCGCCTCCTTGCGCAGCGCGAGCGCCGGCGGCAGGAAGGAGAGCCTCTCGCGGCGCATCTTCTCCTTGATCCACCAGTCCGCGTCGTAGGGCCGGTCGAGGCCGGGCAGCGGCTTGCCGAACCCCGGCAGATCGCGGAACTCGCCGCGCTCCTCGGCCTCCCGTATCTTCCGGTCCGCCCACGACTCGACGTCCTCCGGCCTGGGCTTCCGCCGCTCGGTCACCGCGCGCTCCTCCCGTCGACGGCCGCCCCGCCCGTCCCGGGCGACGCCGTGGGCCGTCCCTCCCTCCAGGATCTCAAACGGGCGGGGGCCGTGACGTACGGATACGGTCCGGGGCCGTCCGGCATGTGTCGTAGGGCAGGCGAAGGCCTGTCCGGATGCCCCGGTCCATGAGTGTGATTGTCGTCCTGGCGGCTTCCTGGATGCCCACCCCAATGGGAGGATTGATGGCGAGTAGGGCGCCTTTGACATGACTCGGGGCGCTTACGGGGGAAAGAGAGTTGTACGTGTCCGAGCAGACCGGCGCCACCGCCGAGCCACGCGCGGACGGGCAGGGCTGCCCCCTGCTGTCGTCCGCCTCGATAGCGACCACCTTCCTGTCCCACGGCTCGTCGCAGCTGTATCCCGTGCTGAAGAACCTCCGCGACAACGCGCCGGTCTCCTTCGTCCGGGAACTGGGCCTGTGGATCGTCACGCGGTACGAGGACGTGTCCACCGTGCTGAAGGACGCGCGGCGCTTCCCCGCCTCCACCCGATCCGTGATCATGCAGGGCTGCCGGCCCGAGGTCCGCGACGTCCTGCGCCGGACGGCCACCTTCACCGCACCCAACATGGGATTCGACGGGCCACCCGACCACGACCGCCTGCGCTCTCCCGTCGCCCAGTTCTTCTCCGCCAGGGGAGCCCGGCGCCTGGAACCGCGCGTCCGCGCCACCGCCCGGCGCTGCATCGCGCGACTGCCCGCCGAACCGCCCGTCGACCTGGTCGAGGAGTACGCGCGACCGCTGGCGAACAAGGTCGTCATCGACCTCGCGGGCCTGCCCGCCGAGGACTACGACCTCATCGTCCGTCACCACCGGGCCGTCAACGACTTCTTCTTCGGCCGTCCCCCCGAGCACCTCCGACTCGCCCTGGCCCACGACGTCCTGGCGTGGGAGGAATATCTGGCCGGGATCATCGCCCGGCGCCGGAGCGAACCCGGGGACGACCTGATCAGCATGCTCGTGCGCAAGACGGCCGAGGGCGAGGCGGACTACTCCGAAGCGGAGCTCATCAGCCTCATCAGCTTCGACATGATCACCGCCGGCTTCCGGCCCACCAGCTTCGCCCTGGTCAACCTCTTCCGCGAACTGCTCGAAGAACCCGAGCGCTGGCAACGGCTCCGGGAGGAACCCGCCACGTTCGACGCGGTGTTCAACGAGATCCTCCGGCACTCCGGACCGGCCCTCGGCGTCTTCCGCGTGACAGCCGTCCCGGTCGAACTGGGCGGTGTCCCCGTCCCCGCCGGCGCGCCCCTGTGGCTGGTGACCGCCTCCGCCAACCGCGACGAGCGCCGCTTCCCCGAGCCCGACGTCCACGACCCGGGCCGCGCCCATCTGACGAGCAGTCTGCACTTCTCGCAGGGACTGCACCGCTGCCTGGGCGCCAACCTGGCCCGGACGGTGGCACGCGAGGCCGTCACCGCCCTCATGCGGCACCGCCCCGGTCTGCGACTGATCCAAGGCCAGACCTGGCAGTACGAGCCGAGCATCAACGTCGTCGCCCCGACCCGGCTGTCGGCCACCTGGTGACCACGGCGCCGTCCCACGGGCCCTCGGGCACGGACCACGCCACCCATCACGCAATCACAACAGCACGGGGGAGATCATGGAAACGCACACGACCGTCCTCGGCCTCGGCCGCACCGGGACCGAAGTGGCACGTGCCCTGCTGGCCGCGGGCCACCGCACGACCGTCTGGAACCGCACACCCGGCAAGACGGCCGCCCTCGCCGGCACGGGCGCCGTCCACGCGGCGACGGCCGGCGAGGCCGTCCGGGCCGGCGATCCCACGGTGATATGCCTGTCGGCGTACGAAGCGGTCCACACCGTCCTCGCGCCCGCGGCCGGCGACCTCACCGGCCGTACCCTGCTCAACCTCACCCCGGGGCCGCCGCACCAGGCGCGGCGCACGGCCCGCTGGGCGGAGCGCCACGGCGCCCTCTACCTGGACGGCGTGACCCTGACGAGCCCGGCGGGCACCGGGCGTCCCTCCCTGCTGCTGTGCGCCGGCCCCCGTGCCGCCTTCGACCGCCACCACCACACGCTCACTGCCCTGGGGCACCCGCACTATCTGGGTACCGACACCGCGGTGCCCTCCGTCTACGACACCGCGCTGCTGGCACTGACCTGGGCGACCCTGACCGGCTGGCTGCACGGCGTGGCCCTGACCCGCGCGGACGGGCCCGGGGGAGCGGAGACGGCGACCGCGTACACGGAGGTCGCCGAACAGTGGCTGACCACGGTCCGCACGGCCCTGCCCGGCTACGCGCGGCAGATCGACACCGCCAGCTGCCCCGGCGGGGGGTGGCCGCTGCACCACAGCGTGGCGCCGATGGACATCCTTGTGCACGCCAGCGAACTGCGCGGCGTCCACTCCGCCCTGCCCGAGCTGTTCAGGGACCTGGCCCGGCGCGCCGTGACCGCCGGCCACGGCGACGACAGCTGCGCCGCACTCCTGGAATTCCTGCGCACCGACGCGCCCAGCGGCACGGCGGCCCCCTGACCCCGGCGGCCCCCGATCCCGGTGGGCGGGAGCGGCCCGCACGGTGGTGTGCCGCCCGACCCGTACGGGCGTAGCGTCGGGAACGTGACGCAAGCACCCCCGCCGTCGCCGGGAAAGGGGCTTCCGTGACCGTTCGTGACAGCGTGGAGCCAGGCGCCTTCGAGGCGCTGGGCCGGACGCTGGCGGAGACGATGCGCCGCACCGGCGCGTCGGCGGGCGGAATCTACCTGCTGGCTCCCGACGAGCCCGCCCTGCGCCTCGCCGTGACCAGCGGGGTGCCCGCCAAGCTCGCCGAGCCGTGGCGGCGCCTGCCGCTCACGGCCACGACACCGGTGGTGGACGCGGTGCGCGAGGACCGTCTGGTCTGGATCGGCAGCCGCGAGGAGCTCGCCCGCTCCTATCCGCTGTCCGCGGTCTCGCTCCCGTTCCCCTTCGTACTGGCCGCCGCCCCGGTCAGTGACGGGACGCGCCCCTGGGGCACGCTCCTGCTGCTCTGGCCGGGCTCGCGCCCGCCGCACTCCACGGGGCGCGAACGCGCGAACATCACCTCCAGCGGCCGCCGCATCGCCGTCCTGCTGGCCGAGGCCACCCGGACCACCGGACCGCCGGCCGTGCCCGACGAACCGTACGACGTCACGCCGCGCGGGCCCCGCGCCGAGCCCAGGAACGCCGCGCTCGCGGCCGCGGACTTCGCGGAACGGCTGCCGGGCGGCAGCCTCGCGCTGGACCTCGAGAGCCGCATCACCTTCCTCACCCGTTCGGCCGCCCGCCTGCTCGGCCGCGACGCGGAACACCTTCTGGGCACCGTGCCGTGGCAGGCCCTGCCCTGGCTGGACCGTCCCGAGTACGAGGACCGCTACCGGGCCGCCGTCATCAGCCGGGAGCCCATGGCGTTCACCGCCCTCCGGCCCCCCGACCGGTGGCTCGACATCCGGCTCTACCCGGACGCCGGCGGCATCAGCGTCCGCATCGTCCCCGCCCGCGACCCCGCGGACGGCGGACCGCGCCCGCGCCCCCGGCCCGTACCGGCGGACCGCCCCGGGCCCTCCACCGAGGGCCCCGCGGCCGGGCGGATCTACCAGCTGATGCACCTGGCCGCCGCCCTGACGGAGGCCGTGGGCATCCAGGACGTCGTCGACATGGTCGCCGAACAGGTCATGCCGGCCTTCGGCGCCGAAGGACTCGTGCTGTCCGCCGCCGACGCCGGCCGGCTGAAGATCACCGGCCACCGCGGCTACGCGCCGCACATCATCGAAGGACTCGACGGCCTGCCCGTGGACACCACCGTCACACCGGCCGGCGACGTGCTCGCCGCCGGCGCCCCCCTGTTCTTCCCGGACCGCGACGAGATGGGCGAGTCCTACCCGGAAGCCCTGGCCCTGAGCGACAAGCAGGCATGGGCCTATCTGCCGCTGATCGTCTCGGGGCGGACCGTCGGCTGCTGCATCCTCTCCTACGACCACCCGCACGACTTCAGCTCCGACGAACGCGCCGTGCTGACCTCGCTGGCCGGCCTCATCGCCCAGGCGCTGGACCGCGCCCGGCTCTACGACGCCAAGAGCCGGCTCGCGCAGGGGCTCCAGCAGGCGCTGCTTCCGCGCTCCCTGCCCCGGCTGCCCGGCCTCGACGCCGCCGCGCGGTACCTGCCGGCCACGCTCGGCATGGACATCGGCGGCGACTTCTACGACCTCGTCCCACTCGGCGGCGGCGACTGCGGCGCCGTCATCGGCGACGTCCAGGGCCACAACGTGGCCGCAGCCGCCCTCATGGGCCAGGTCCGCTCGGCCGTCCGCGCCCACGCCGCCACCGGCGCGCCCCCCGACCAGGTCCTGGGACGCACCAACCGGCTGCTCGTCGACCTCGACCCCGGCCTGCTCGTCTCCTGCCTCTACGCCCATCTGGACCTCGGCCGCCGCAGGGCCGCCATCGCCAGCGCGGGCCACCCGCCCCCGATCCTCCGCCGGGCCGGCCACCGCGCGTACACCCTCCACGTCGAGCCCGGCCCGCTCCTGGGCATCGACCCGGACACCGCCTACCCCGTCACCGAACTGGCCCTGTCCGACGGCGCGCTGCTCGTGCTGTACACCGACGGCCTGGTCGAGACGCAGGGCACCGACATCGAGGAGAACACGGACGACCTCGCCCACCACCTCGCCGGCGCCGACGACCACGACCTCGACGCCCTCATCGACCGGCTCCTCCGCTTCGCCCGGCCCACCGGACAGCACACCGACGACATCGCCGTCCTGGTCCTGCGCACCGGCGGCGCACCTGCCGGGTGAACAGCCGGTGATGCCCATGGACTTCGACACCGTCGCCGACGACCTGTACGGGCTGCCGCCGAAGCGGTTCACCGCGGCCCGCGACCGGTACGCCGCCCGGGCACGGGACACGGGCGACAAGGAACTCGCAGCGCGGATCGGCGCCCTGCGCCGGCCGACGCTCGCGGCCTGGGCCGGCAACCTCCTCGTCCGCCACCGACCGGACGACGTCCGCGCCCTGGCCGCCCTCGGCGAAGAACTGCGGCGGGCCCACCGGCAACTGGACGGCGCTCAGTTGCACGAACTCACCCGCCGGCAACGCGACCTGGTCGACGCACTGGCCCGTGAGGCCCGCCGGCTGGCGACGGCGGCAGGAGCGCCCATCGGCGACACCGCCCAAGGAGAAGTCGAAGCCACGCTCCACGCCCTCCTCGGCGACCCGGCCGCGGCCCGCGATTTCGCCGGCGGCCGCCTGACCACGGCCTTCCCGCCCCCGGCCGGATTCCCCGCCGCCGACGACACCGCGATCCGCCGCCCGCCGCGCCCAGGCGGCCGGCAGGAGACGGTCGTCCCTCTGGAGACCGCCCGGGAACGACGCCGGCAGCGGGAACGCGACGAACGGCGGGCCGCCGGCGAACGGCGGGCCCGGGAGGAGCGCGAGGCCCGCGAACGGGAGCTGACCGACCGGCGGAACGAGGCCGAGGACGCCGAGCGCGAGCTGGCGGAGGCCCGCCGCGAGACCGCCGGCCTGGCCGCACGCCTGGACCGGGCCCGCTCCCGGGAACGCGAGGCCGAGGACCGGGCCCGCCGGGCACACGCCCGGTTGCGGGACGCGCAGCAGGCCGCGCCCGACCGGGGAAGCGAAGAGTGACCACCTTGTGATGCGGGACCGCCGGACATTCACAGCCCGGCTGTGCATACTTGCCGTCCGACATTCCCGGTCTTTGCACAAAGGAACAACCCCGTGCGCGTTCGCCCCCGTCGTATCGCTCTCGCGACCCTGGCTGCTTCGTCGCTCCTGCTGCTCACTGCCTGCGGCGGGAGCTCCGGCGCCGCTTCCGGTGCCGGCTCCGTCGGTAAGAAGGACAAGGCTCAGAGCGCTCCGGCCGTTCCGGAAGCAATCACCGCCGCGCAGGCGCAGCAGGCCCTCGTCGCCCTCGGCGACCTGCCGGCCGGGTGGAAGCTGGAGGCCAACACGGGCCTGGACAAGTCCCAGGGCGGCGCGGACGACGACGTCATCTCCGGCGTCAAGCCGCTGTGCGCCCCGATAGCCGCCCTCCTCAACAACGGACGGCTGGAGGAGGACCACAAGGCCAACGCCCAGGAGGTCTTCACCAAGAAGGGCGACCAGACCACCGTCGCCCAGGACGTCAGCGGCTACACCCGGGCCCAGGCCGAGAAGGCCATGACCGGCCTGCACGCGGCCGTGGAACAGTGCGGGACGTTCCCGGGCAAGGAGGGTGGCAAGCCGGCCTCGCTGACGGTCAGGAAGACCGCCCAGCAGCCCAAGTACGGCGACGACTCCGTCAGCTACACCGTCAAGGTCGTCCAGGGTGACATGGAGATGGACTTCGACATGGGCACGGTCCGCATCCACGGCGCCGTCACGACGGTGCTGAACAACTACCCGGACACGGGCGACCGCGGCAAGGCGGCCTTCGGGGCGGCCCTGGCCAAGGCGAGCGAGAAGCTGGCCGCCGTCGCGGCGAAGACCGCCTGACAAGGGCTGCGCCCGCGTTCCGGGCACAAGGCGGCCCCCCGCCGGCCGCCGGACGGGCGGTGTGCGACGGGGGGCCTTCGGGAGGGCCGGCCGGGCGGCCGGGGCGGTGTCCTCAGGAGCGCCGGACCCGGGGCAGGGCCAGCGCCGCGGCGCTCGTCGCGAGGAGGGCGAGCGCGGCGACGAGCAGGCTGACGTGCATGCCCGGGACGAACGACGACCGGTCCGAGACCAGGGCGCCGAAGACGGCGACGGCCAGGGCACCGCCGGTCTGCCGTACGGCGTTGAGCACTCCGCCCGCCATTCCCGCGCGCTCGGGGTCGATGGTGCCCAGCATCGCCGCGGTCAGCGAGGGCACCGCGAAGCCGAGGCCGATGCCCAGCGGAACGAGCATCAGGGCGATGACGACGTGGTCGGTGCCCGCGTCCACCGTCAGCAGGGACAGCAGGCCCAGGGCGCAGACCGCCTGCCCGACGGCGATCGGCACCCGCGGGCCGAAGCGGGCGGCGGCCTTGGCGGAGCTCACGTTGGCGCCCGCGACCAGCGCGGTCATGGGCAGGAACATCAGCCCGGCGGTGACCGCCGACTGTCCGAGGACCTCCTGGAAGAACAGGCTGAAGACGAACACCGCGCCGTAGAAGGCGGCGTTGACGGCGAAGCCGATCACCAGGCTGAGGGTGGTGGTGCGCGACCGGAACAGGCTCAGGGGCACCATCGGGTCGGCGACGCGCGCCTCGGTGACGACGAAGGCCACCGCCGCCAGGACCGCCACCAGCAGACTGACCACCGCGGCGGGAGTGCCGAAACCGGACGCCCCGCCCTCGATCACCCCGTACGTCAGGGAACCCAGCGCGACGACGGCCGTCACCTGCCCGAGCGGGTCCAGGGACGCCGCGCGGCGCGGCGAGCCCGGTACACGGGTCAGGACGGCGAGGGTGAGCAGACCGACCGGGACGTTGAGGAAGAAGATCGACGGCCAGCCCAGGGAACTGGTCAGCGCCCCGCCCACCACCGGACCGGCCGCGGTCGAGACCGCACCGCCGACCGTCCACAGGGCGATCGCCCGGCCCCGCTCGGCCGCGTCGGGGAAGGCCTGGCGGACCAGCGCCAGCGAGGACGGCAGCATCACCGCCGCCGCGGCGCCCTGCACCAGGCGGGCGACGATCAGCAGTCCGAGCGAGGGTGCCAGCCCGCAGGCCACCGACGCCGCGGTGAACACCGTCAGGCCCGCCGCGAACACCCGGTTGGCGCCGAGACGGTCCGACAGCGCTCCGGCCGACAGCATGAGGGCCGCGAACATCAGCGTGTAGGCGTCCACGATCCACTGCAGCCCGGCCGTGCTGCCGCCCAGCGTCCGGCCGACGGCCGGCAGGGCCACGTTCACGGCCGACGCGTCCAGGCCGATCACGAAGAAGCCGAGCAGCGCAGCGCCGAGCACCACCTTGGCCGACACCCCGCGCGGAGCGGCCGGCGGCTGCGGGGAGCGGAAGCCGGCGTCGGTGCCGGTGCCTGCGCCGGTGCGTATCGGTTCGCTCGAAGTCTTCGTCATGGTGGTGGTCATGCTGGTCGTCCCTCCCGATGCCTTACGTGTGCGGCGGCCGGGTGCCTGCCCGCCGCCTCGCCACCACTCTCGCCCGCGGCGCCGGCGGGAGGCAGACCGCGGTCTTCCGGGGTGTGCCGTGCGGGGGTGTGACAGGGCCCCCCACCGGCCGCCGCCCGCGCCGGGCGCGCTGGCAGACTGGGCGGCATGAGCGAGCAGACTGAGCTGGGACGATTCCTGCGGGCCCGCCGAAGCGGCGTCAGCCCCACCGATGTGGGGCTGCCGGCCGGCCTCGGGGTGCGCCGTACCCCCGGCCTGCGCCGCGAGGAACTGGCCACGCTCGCGGGCGTGAGCGTCGACTACTACACGCGCCTCGAACGCGGCAAGGAGACCCGGCCCAGCCCCGCCGTGGTCGAAGGGCTCGCGGCGGCCCTGCGGCTCGACGAAGAGGAACGCGCCTACATGCGCGAGCTCGCGGCCCAGGCGGCACGCCGCGCCCCCGAGCCCCGCCCGCCGCTGTCCCGCACGGTGCGCGCCAGCGTGAAGCAGCTCCTGGAGACGGTCCGGCCGAGCCCCGCCTATGTCGTCGGCCGCACCAACGACCTGCTGGCGGCGAACGCCGGCGGCATGCGCCTGCTGCACGGCATGGCCGACTGGCCCGCCCGCCAGCGCAACACCATCAGATACACCTTCCTGCACCCCGCCGCCCGGACCCTGTGGCCGGACTGGGAGCAGAAGGCCAAGAACTGCGTCGCCCAGCTGCGCGCCGTCGCGGGCAGCGACCCCGACGCGCCGGACCTGGCCGCGCTCATCGGCGAACTCGTCGTCAAGAGCGCCGACTTCAACCGGCTGTGGGAGCGCTACGAGGTCCGCACGATAGGCGACGGCTCCAAGACCTTCCACCACCCCCTCGTCGGCACCATGACGCTCACCCACGAGGTCATGAACCTCAACCGGGCCGACGGGCAGCGCCTGGTCGTCTACATGGCCCCGCCCGGGAGCGCCGACCACGACGCCATGACCCTCCTCGACATGGCGGCCCCCGGAACCGGCGAGCCGGCCGCCACGGCGGAACCGGCCCCCGGGACCGAGCGGGCGGACGCCCCCCGCACCTGACGTACCGGCAGGGGTGTGCGCCGCGCCCATGCGCGGGGCGCACACCATGGGCGCGCACCCCATCGGTTCCCCGGCCGTCCCGGCCTAGGGTGCCGGTATGGCCGACGCCCCCACGCCCCGATCCCAGCCTCCCGGCCCCGGTCCCGACCCCGGTCCCGCCCCAGGTCCCGGAGTTCTCGCCGGGCACACCGCGCTCGTCACCGGTGCCGCCGGCGGCATCGGCGCCGCGTGCGCCCTGCGGCTCGCCGCCGACGGGGCCCGTGTCCGCGCCCTGGACCGCGACGGCGACGGTCTCGCGGAGCTCGAACGGCGGGCGAAGGAGGAGCGGTTGGCGGGGAACGTCGAGGCCGTCGTCCTCGACCTCGCCGACCTGCCCGCGGCCGAACGGGCCGCCGCGGACACCGACATCCTCGTCAACAACGCCGGCATCCAACACGTCAGTCCGCTGCACGAGTTCCCGCCCGAGGCCTTCCACACGGTCCTCACCGTCATGCTGGAGGCGCCCTTCCGGCTGCTCAGGGGCGCCCTGCCGCACATGTACGAGCGGGGCTGGGGCCGGGTCGTCAACATCTCCTCCGTGCACGGGCTGCGCGCCTCCGCCTACAAGTCGGCCTATGTAGCCGCCAAACACGGCCTCGAGGGGCTGTCCAAGACCGTCGCCCTCGAAGGCGCCGCCCACGGCGTGACCTCGAACTGCGTGAGCCCCGGATACGTCCGCACCCCGCTGGTCGAGAAGCAACTCGCCGACCAGGCCGCCGTCCACTCCCTGCCCGTCGAGCGCGTCCTGACCGACGTCCTGCTCGCCGGCTCGGCACTCAAACGGCTCGTCGAACCGGAAGAGGTCGCCGAGGCCGTGGCCTACCTCTGCGGGCCGCACGCCTCCTTCATCACCGGCAGCACCCTCGTCATGGACGGCGGCTGGACCGCGCACTGACGTATCGCACCGACCGCCACTGGCGCCCCGCCGCGCCCCGGCGATAGGCCTGTGCCCATGCTCGACGACCACGACCACGACCACGACCACCGCCATCCCGATGCCGACGGGCCCTTCGCCACCTACCTCGCGCTGCTCGCGCGCGGCGCGCCCGCCGAGGCGTACGAACGCCCCGTGCTGCACGCCCGCGCGGCCTCGCCGGACCATCCGGCCGCCGTGGAGCGGGCGGAGCGGGCCCGGCTCCTCGCCCTGCGCGTACGCGCGGAGCTGGAGGACCGTCGGCGCCGCGAGAGCGAGCTGTCCGCACTCGTCGACACCGCGCACGACCTGGCCGGGCTGCGGGACGCCGACGCCGTGCTCCAGGCCATCGTGCGCCGCGCCCGCTCCCTGGTCGGGACCGACGCCGCCTACCTCACCCTCAACGACCCGGCCGCCGGCGTCACCTCCATGCGCGTCACCGACGGCTCCGTCTCGGCCGGCTTCCAGCAACTGCGGCTCGGCATGGGCGAGGGACTCGGCGGACTCGTCGCGCAGACCGCGCGTCCGTACGCGACCGACGACTACCTCGACGACCCCCGCTTCCGGCACACCACCGCCATCGACGCGGGCGTGCGGGAGGAGGGCCTCGTCGCGATCCTCGGCGTCCCCCTCGACCTCGGCGGCAGGGTCATCGGCGTCCTCTTCGCGGCCGACCGGCGGGCACGCGTCTTCGACCGGCGGCACATCGCGCTGCTCGGCTCCCTCGCCGCGCACGCCGCCGTCGCCATCGACACGGCGAACCTGCTCGCCGGGACACGCCAGGCGCTCGCCGGACTGGAGACCGCCAACCGGATCATCCGGGACCGCAGCGCCGCCCTCGAACGCGCCGCCGGCGTCCACGACCGGCTCACCGAACTCGTGCTGCGCGGCGGTGACGTCCACGACGTGGCCGACACGGTCGCCGAGGTCCTCGCCGGACGCGTCGCGTTCCTGGAGGCGCCCCGCTGCCCGGCACCCGCCCTGGAACGCTCCCGGGCCGCCGGCCGGGCCGTACGGCACGACGACGGCTGGATCGCCGCCGTGTCCGTCGGGGAGGAACTGCTCGGCGCCCTGCGGCTGTACGGCCGGCGGGAGCTCGACGCGGTGGACCGCCGCACCCTGGAGCGTGCCGCCATGGTCACCTCGCTCCTGCAACTGGCCCGGCGGTCCGCGGACGAGGCCGAGCACCGGGTGCGCGGCGAACTGCTGGACGACCTCCTCGACGCCGGCGGCCGCGACCACCGCCTGCTGCGGGAACGCGCCGCCCGGCTGGGCGCGGACCTCCGCGCCCCGCACCTCGTCCTGGCCGCCCGCATCGCCGGCGGCCGCGGCGACACCCCCGCCGACCGGCAGCGGCTGAGCTCCGCCGCCGCGCACCTGGCCGCCACCCGGCACGGCCTCGCCGCCGCCCGCGACGGCGGCACCGTCCTGCTCCTGCCCCACGGCCCGGACGACGGCGCCACCGAGACCGCCCGGTGCGTGGCCCGCCGGCTCGGCGGCGAGGTCGGCGCACCCGTCACCGTCGGATCCTCCGCCCCCGTCCACGCCCCGGCCGACCGTCCGGACGAGGTCGTCGCCGCCTACACCGAGGCCCGCCGCTGCCTGGACGCGCTGAACGTGCTCGGCCGGGCGGGCGACGGCGCCGCCGCCGGCGACTTCGGCTTCCTCGGCCTGCTGCTGGCCTCCGCCCCCGACGCGGACCGCGTACGGGAGTTCATCACCCGCACCATCGGACCCGTCGTCGACTACGACACCCGGCGCGGCACCGAGCTCGTCGGCACGCTCGACGCCTACTTCGCCTCCGGCATGAGCCCGGCCCGCACCAAGGACGCCCTGCACGTGCACGTCAACACGGTCGCCCAGCGGCTGGAGCGCGTCGGACGCCTCCTCGGCCCCCACTGGCAGTCGCCCTCCCGGGCCCTGGAGATCCAGCTCGCCCTGCGGCTGCACCGGCTCTCACCGGGCCCCGCCGACGGCCCGTGACGGCTCGGCCCCCGCCTCCGACGGGCCCGGCTCCCCGTCGTCGCCCAGGTCGCGGTGGCGCGTCTCGCGCGCCGCGGCGACCGCGACGAGGGTGACCGCCGCCGCGGCCATCACATACAGGGCGATCGGCGTGGCGCTGCCGTAGTGCGCCAGCAGGGCAGTGGCGATCAGCGGCGCCGGCGCACCGGCCGCCACGGACGAGAACTGCGCACCGATCGAGGCACCCGAGTACCGCACCCCGGTGGCGAACATCTCCGCGAAGAAGGCGGCCTGCGGCGCGTACATCGCGCCGTGGCAGATCAGCCCCACGGTGACGGCCAGGACCAGCGCCCCGAACCCGCCGGTGTCCGCGAGCGCGAAGAACGGGAAGGCCCACGCCCCCACCCCGGCCGCCCCGAGCAGGTACACGGGCCGTCGCCCGATACGGTCCGACAGTGCGCCCCAGAGCGGAATGACCGCGAAGTGCACCGCCGATCCGATCAGGACCGCGTCGAGGGCGGTCTGCCGGCTCACCTGGGCCTGTTCGGTCGCGTACACGAGGACGAAGGCGGTGATGACGTAATAGCTGATGTTCTCCGCCAGCCGTGCCCCCATGGCCACCAGCACATCACGCCGGTGGTCCCGCAGGACCGCCACCAGCGGCATGCGCGCGGCCCCCTTCTTCTCCCGGCGCGCCGCGGCCCGCTCGCGCGCGTCCTTGAACACCGGTGACTCCTCCACGGAGAGCCGGATCCACAGCCCGACCATCACCAGCAGCCCGGACAGCAGGAACGGCACCCGCCAGCCCCACGAGGCGAACGCCCCGGCCGGCAGCGTCGCCGTCAGCGCGGACAGCACCCCCGTCGCCAGCAACTGCCCGGCCGGCGCCCCCGTCTGCGGCCAGGAGGCCCAGAACCCGCGCCGCCGGGCGTCCCCGTGCTCGGACACCAGCAGCACCGCCCCGCCCCACTCACCGCCCAGCGCGAACCCCTGCACCAGCCGCAGCGCGGTGAGCAGCACCGGGGCCAGTGAGCCCACCGCGGCGTGCGTCGGCAGCACCCCGATGGCGCAGGTCGCGCCGCCCATCATGACGAGACTCACCACGAGCAGCCGCTTCCGCCCGAGCCGGTCCCCGTAATGCCCGAACACCAGCGCCCCCACGGGCCGCGCCGCGAACCCGACGGCGTACGTCAGGAACGACAACAGCGTCCCCACGAGCGGATCGGACCCGGGGAAGAACAGCTTGTTGAACACGAGCGCGGCCGCCGAGCCGTAGAGGAAGAAGTCGTACCACTCGATGGTGGTCCCGATGAGGCTGGCGGCGACGATGCGGGGGAGCGAGCTGGGAGTTGGAGCGTGTGGGGAGGGGGTGGCCATGTCATCACTTCCGGGTGGGTGAGGGGCGCGTCATTGCGTCGCCACAAGGTAGGAAGTGGCAGGTCAGTGGCCTATGTGGTGGGGCTACACAGTTCGGTGGCGGGGTGTGATGGCGGCGGCCATGAGGGATCGCCTCCCGCGAGGCCAAGGGGCGGACAGTGATCAGGATGCAGGTCCGGCGTTCCCGTCGTGGGAAGGAATGGCCGGTGGCGGGTGCAGGTCCCGGGATCGCACGGTGATCGATTAGGGTGCGGCCATGGTCTTGGGGCATCTGCACACGCATCGCTATGGCGCTCCTGCGGCCGGCCCGCTGCTGGCTCTGCATGGGATCCAGGGGCACGGCGCGCGGTGGCGACGGCTCGCCGAGCGGCATCTGCCCGGCTCGTACGTCATTGCTCCCGACCTACGTGGGCACGGACGTTCCGACTGGAGCCCGCCGTGGAGCGTGGAACGCCATGTGGCGGATGTGCTGGCGGTGATGGACGACCTGGGACTTCCCCAGGTCGACGTGGTCGGGCACTCCTTCGGAGGGCTGGTTGCCCTTCACCTCTGCCGGACGGCGCCGGAGCGTGTGGGGAGGCTGGCACTCCTGGATCCGTCGGTCGGTCTGCCCCCTCACGGGCTGCACGAGCAGGCTCGCCGGACGATGACATCGTCGTCGTTCGCGGGGTGCGATGAGGCACGTGCGGAGCGGAAGGCTGCTTGGCCGTACGCATCCTCGGAAGCGGTGGACGACGAAGTCGCCGACCATCTGATCGAAGGACCTGACGGTCGCCGGCGGTGGCGGTTCGACGCTGCGGCCGTTGTGACCGCGTGCTCCGAAATGGCCGGCCCACCGGTGCTTCCTCCGTCCACCGTGCCCACACTGCTCGTGATCGCCCAGCGTTCCGGCTTCGTACGTCCGGAGTACATCACAGACTGCCGGGCGGTTCTGGGTGACCGTCTCACCGTCGCTGAACTGGACTGCGATCATATGCTCTACCTGGAGCGGCCACGCGAGGTCGGCGCCCTGCTCCGGCAATTCCTCGCCGGTGATCCCCTGAGCATCTGACTCGAGCGGCCCGCAGGAGCGTGGCCGGCCGTCTGACGGCCATTTATCGGGATCCTGGTGATGCCGCGCCGGGTCTTCAGGCCGGCGAAAGCCGTGCTCGTTCGCCGCTCGCTCGCGGCTGAAAAGCCGGTTCGCTTCCTGTGTGTGGGGGAGCCGGGCGGGTGTTCGTCGCGCAGAGACGGCCCGCTGCACCGCTATTGAGTGCAACTCCCCAGCAGCAGCTAGGCTTTGGTTGATCTTGGGAAGGGGCGCTGATGGGCACCAGAATTTTTGAGGTAGACGAATCGCGGCGAGGCGAGCCCGGTGTGCGGAAGGGAGGCAGAACACTGACAGTGGGGGACCAGTCCTTCACCCAGGAGACATGGGTGAAGGTCGAAGCCTACGACGACCTCGATCCGACCGTGACCGAGGACGTCCATCTGCACACGTTCGCAGTTCCGGGCATGGAAGTGCGGGCCGGGGCCGCGAAGGACGACGAGGACGGAAGCGGCGAATTCGAAACCAGGCTGATCCCTTCTGTCCAGTATTACCAGATCGAGCTCGGGCCCGACTCGCTGAATAAGCTCCATGACGCACTGAAGCCCTTCATCGCGGCCGCGCAGGAATGCGAGCCGCCGAAGGGTCGCAAGATACGCGCCAAGTAGCCGGCCGTGTCCCCTCCCGCGAGAGGGCATCGTCGTACCCTTTCGGGCAGTCGACACCGCCCGCTCGCGGGTCGCCGGAACACGCGGGCTGCGAGGCCCGGCCTCCCCGGCGGGGAGGCCCGGCTTGTATGACGTCTGCGCTGCACCGAACCCAGTGGCGGCGCCCTTCGCCCGGAGACTCAGATGGCCGTGGAGAGCGCCACGTGCCGCCATTCGTCGAGTTCCCGTCGCACCAGATCCAGCTTCGCCTCGACGCGTTCGACCGCGTCCGCTCCCAACTGCAGGCGCAGCGGCGGCTCGGCGACCTCGGTGATGTCGACGATGGCTTTGGCTCCCTTCACCGGGTCGCCCGGCTGGCGGCCGTCGTTCCCGGCCAGTGCCTCGCGCACCGGTCCCGCGCCGGCGGCGTATTCCGCGATGGTGGCTGGTTCGACCCGGATGCTCGAACTGTTGAGGAAGTCGGTGCGGAATCCGCCCGGCTCCACGACCGTGACGCGGACACCGAGCGGTGCCAGCTCGCCGTGCAGTGCCTCGGTGATGGCTTCCAGGGCGAATTTCGACGCGCCGTACAGACCCACGGCCGGAGCGGTGGCGAAGCCGCCCACGGAGCCGATGTTCACGACATGTCCGGATCGCTGGGCACGCAACGCCGGCAGGGTGGCCCGCAAGGTGTTGAGCACGCCGAACACGTTGACGTCGAAGAGATCCCGGACAGCCTTGTCGGAGGCCTCCTCGATCGTGCCCACGAGGCCGTAACCGGCATTGTTGACCACGATGTCGATCCGGCCGAACTCCGCCAGGCCGGCCTCCACCGCAGCCGTCAGCTGCGCCGGTTCGGTGACGTCCGCGTTCACCGCCAGCAATCCGTCCGGCTTTTCCGGGTACGCCTGAAGCACTGCCGACGCGTCCCTCGCCGTAGCGATCACGCTGTGCCCGCGGTCCAGCGCCTCACGGGTGATCTGCGCGCCGAGCCCACGCGATGCACCGGTGACAAACCAAACGCTCATTGTTCTCCCCTGCTCGATCGCCCCATTGGCCGACAGCTCGACGGTAGATGCTGGAGTCGGGTCTAGATCAAATGGCTGGGTGACGGGGGTACTCCGTCAGGGCCCGGGCAACGAGAGTGACCGGCTGGAGCTGCGTCGGGCTTTCGCCGGCCGGCCGGGGCCGCGGCCGTGCCAGTGACCGCCCGAGCGGTGGGCGGCTCCTGAAAACAGCCGGCGCCTCGGCTCCGGTGGCCATGCCCGCCCGGGGGACCCAGGCTGGAGAGGGCGAGCCGCACGAGCGGCCCGCTGACGCGAGAGCGCGGCGACGGAGGTGACCGTCATGGAGCAGGCACCCATCACCGTGGGGCTCGACGGTTCCCCCGAGAGTCTGGCGGCCGCCCTGTGGGCGTCGGACGAGGCGGAGCGCCGCGGGCTCGGGCTGCGTCTGCTGCACGCGTGGGTCCTGCTGGCGGGCGAGCCGTCCACCGGGCTTCCCCCGGACAAGGATCAGGACTACTGGGCGAGGCGCATCGTGCGCGCGGCCGCGGCAGCCGTGCACGAGCGGCACCCTGATCTCTCGGTGACCGAGGACCTGGTGGCGGAGGACCCCGAGACCGCGCTGCTGCGGGCGGCCGGGGAATCGACGATGGTGGTGCTGGGCTCGCGGGGACTGGACCGCGTGGCGAGCTTCTTCCTGGGCGACATCAGCCTCCAGGCAGCGGGGAGGGCCGAGCGGCCGGTGGTCCTGGTACGCGCGGGCCGGCCGGCAGCAGCCGGTGCCGGCGGCGTGGTCGCCGGCGTCAGCCTGCACGGCCCGTGCGACAGCGTGCTGAAGTTCGCCTTCGAGACGGCCGCCGCCCGTGGGGTGCCGCTCCATGTCGTCCACGGGTGCCCGCCGCCGGTGCAGGCGTACGCGCCCTGGGGCGTCGACCCGGACGTGGCGGGCGAGATCAGCAAGGCGGCCGAAGCGCAGCTGTCCCGTGCCGTGGAGCCGTGGTGCGAGCGCCACCCACGCGTCGAGGTGGCCGGCACGGTGCGGCTCGGCAGCCCCGCCCGGGCGGTTCTGGAGGTTGCGGAAGGAGCCGCCATGCTGGTGGTCGGCAGACGCAGGCACCACCCGCCGATGACGCCGCGCCTGGGCAACGTGGCACAAGCGTGCGTGCACCACGCGGCGTGCCCGGTCGCCGTGGTGCCGCACGACTGAGGGTCGGTGAGGGCCGGCGATGGGGGAGTGGACCTGGGAGTACGAGGGCTACGACCCGGCGGCTGAGCGGCTGCGGGAGGCGCTGCACACACTCGGCAACGGCTGCTTCGCCACGCGGGGTGCCGCCCCCGAGTGCCGGGGCGGGCTGGTCCACTGCCCGGGGACGTATGTGGCCGGCTGTTACGACCGCCTGGTCTCGTCGGTCGCGGGACGGCAGGTGGAGAACGAAGACCTGGTCAATTTCCCGAACTGGCTGCTGCTGCGTTTCCGGCTGCTGCGCGCCGGCGGCCCGCCGGGCCCGTGGTTCACGCCGGACACCTGCGAGGTGACGGACTACCGGCAGGTGCTCGACCTCCGGCAGGGCACCCTGACCCGGACCTTCCGCTACCGGGCGGGCGACGGCCGGGTCTTGCGTGTGGAGCAGTGCCGGCTGGTCCACATGGGCGATCCACACCTCGGGGCGCTGCGGACGGTCTTCACGGCCGAGACCCGGCCCGCACGGATCGAGGTGGAAGCCGCGCTCGACGGGAGCGTCACCAACGCCAACGTGCACCGCTACCGGGCTTTGGAACGACGCCATCTGGCCGGGGTGCGCGCCGGCGTGGCCGAGTCCGGCACAGTGTGGTTGCGATGCCGTACGAGGACGTCCGGCATCGGCATCGGCATGGCCCAGCGCGCAGAGGCCGACGGGCCGCCCGCAACGTCGGTCTCGCGCACGGCAGCGGGTCACCACGCGGTGCACCGCTTCGTTCTCGCCCTGCCCGGGGACGAGCCCGTGGCCGTGACCAAGACCGTCGCCCTGCACACCTCCCGCGACAGTGCCATCAGCGACCCCGTGGGCGCCGCCGTCGAACGAGCAGCCCACGCACCGGACTTCACCGAGCTGCTGCGCTCCCACGCCGTCGCCTGGGAACAGCTCTGGCGCCGGGCACGGCTCGACGTCCCCGGGGAGGCGGGCCGGGTGCTGCGCCTGCACCTCTTCCACGTGTTGCAGACGCTCTCGCCGCACACCGCCGACCTGGACGTGGGTGTGCCGGCGCGCGGACTGCACGGGGAGGCGTACCGGGGGCACGTCTTCTGGGACGAGCTGTTCGTCCTGCCGTTCCTCAACCTCCATTTCCCCGAGGTGTCCCGCGCATTGCTGGACTACCGCCACCGGCGCCTTCCGCAGGCCGTCCGGGCGGCACGCCAGGTCGGCCGCCGCGGTGCGATGTATCCGTGGCAGAGCGGCAGCGACGGCCGGGAGGAGAGCCAGCGGCTGCACCTGAACCCGCGCTCCGGGCGCTGGCTGCCCGACCACAGCCGCCTCCAGCGGCACGTCGGCTCGGCGATCGCGTACAACGTGTGGCAGTACTGCCAGGCCACCGGCGACACCGAGTACCTGCACACCAAGGGCGCGGAGATGCTGCTGCAGATCGCCCGCTACTGGGCGAGCAGCGCCGCCCTGGACGCCGCGAGCGGCCGCTATCGCATCCAGGGAGTCATAGGACCCGACGAGTACCACGACACCTACCCCGGTGCCGCCCGGCCCGGCATCGACGACAACGCGTACACCAACGTCACGGCCGCCTGGGTGCTCACCCGCGCCCTCGACCTGGTACGCGGCCTGCCGGCCCGCCGCCGGCAGGAACTCGTCGAACGCGGCTGCCTCGACCCCGGCGAACTCCCGCTGTGGGAGGACGTCTCCCGGGGCCTGGTCGTGCCGTTCCACCGCGACGTCATCAGCCAGTTCGACGGCTACGGCGACCTGGCCGAACTGGACTGGGAGCGGTACCGGCAGCGCTACGGCGACATCCGCCGGCTGGACCGCATCCTGGAGGCCGAGGGCGACGCCGTCAGCCGGTACCAGGTCTCGAAACAGGCCGACGCGCTGATGCTCGGCTACCTCTTCTCACCGGCCGAACTCGCGTCGCTGTTCCGGCGTCTCGGCTACCGGCTCACCGACGAGCTGTGGCAGCGCACCGTCGACCACTACCTGCGGCGCACCAGCCACGGTTCCACTCTCAGCGAGGTCGTCCACGGCTGGGTCCTGGCCCGCGCCCGCCGCGCCGACGCCTGGCGGTACTTCCACCAGGCGCTCGAGGGCGATGTCGCGGACCTCCAGGGCGGCACCACGCCGGAAGGCATCCACCTCGGTGCCATGGCCGGCACCCTCGACCTCGTCCAGCGCGGCCTGACCGGTCTGGAGACCCGGGAGGACGCCCTGTGGCTGGACCCGGTGGAGCTGCCGGAGCTGTCCGAGTTCGGCTTCACCCTCCGCTACCGCGGCCACTGGGGTATCGGCCTACGCGTGCGGAGCGACGAGCTGACGGTGAGTGTGCCGGACTCGGAGGAATCGGCGGTCAGGATCGTCCTGCCCGACCGCTCGCTCACCGTCTCGCCGGGCGACGCCACGACGCTGAGACTGCCCCGCGGGCAGCGCGGTTGAGCCGCTCACCGGGTCTCGATCGTGCGCCCGGTCACCTCGCCCGGCCGGATACGGACCCAGAGATCGCGCTTCCCGCCGGCCCAGGGCCGGGCACCGGTCCGGGTGGCCAGGGCCGCCACCGTGTCGGGGTCGGTGATGTGCTCGGCCGTTCCGGTGACGAGAACGCTCCAGCCGCGGCTGAGCCGCTCGTCGATGTGGTCGGCCTCGAACGCCAGCCGTTTCCCCTCCGCCGGGGCCGCCGCGCCGTCGGCATCGGTCCGGTAGACGATCGTGCGGCCGTCGACCAGGAAGTTCACGGGCAGCACGACGGGGGCGGACCCGGGCTCACTCAGGCCGATCCTGCCGATGCCGTGCGTGCCGAGCCGGCGCCAGCACTCGTCCTCGGGCAGCTGTGCCAGCAAGGGGTGGGAAGCAGCCCCTCGTTGCCCGGGCGCTGCGTCCCGCGGGCCCCCGGCGAGCTCGTCATAGGGCATTTCCAGGGCCCCGGCCAGGCGCATGAGCGCGGCGGGGTCGAAGTCACCGCCGAGGCTCTCCACCTGCCCCAGATAGGCGACGGACATGCCGGCGCGGCGCGCCAGCTGCTCACGCGTCAGCCCGAGCTGCTCGCGGCGTACGGCACAGCGCGTGGCCACCGTGTCCTCGTGCGGTTCCCCGGTGGCGGCCTCGGGGCCGCCGGGACCCGGCCCGTCGGTGCGCATCCGCCCCACCTCCGTATGGCGCCCGGCCTGACGCGGGGCTTCCGGGCTGTCTCGCCTTCCAGGGGACCAGTACCCCGCCGCGTGTGCCAGCCCTGCGCCGCTGATCGGGGACGCCGGTCACCGGCGCAGGGCCCGGGCGCCCCCGGCCTCGGCGCGCCCCCGGAAATCCGGACACACCGTTGTGTCAGC
>NZ_JBFAPH010000073.1:0-21072 GCF_040675635.1 Streptomyces sp. NPDC049577 | reverse complement strand
CCATCCGCTTCACGCGGACCGCTGTGAGCGTGATCAGTGCCGCCGCACACCAGCACGGTCAGAAGTTCGCCGGATTCGTCGGCGACGCCGCCCTCACGGACCACGCGCGCGGGCTGAGCGCCCTGACGACCGTACGGGCGTCCCGGGCGGCCGCCCGGCAGCGGGCCGGACGGGCGGGCCGCGAGGCGCCGGGCACGGTGTACCGCTGCTGGTCCGAGGCGGACGACGTGCGGCTGCCGGCCTTCCCGGCCGCGGAGATCACGGTGGCGGACCTGACGGCCTTCGCGCTGCAGACCGCCTGCTGGGGCGATCCCGACGCGTCCGGTCTCGCCCTGCTCGACGCTCCCCCGCCGGGTGCCATGGCGGCCGCCCGGACGGTCCTGGCCGCCACCGGCGCGGTCGGCGCGGACGGCCGTCCGACGGAGCGCGGTCGCGCGATGGCGCGCCTGGGCGTCCATCCGCGCCTGGCGCGCGCCCTCCTCGACGGGGCGCGCGAGATCGGCGCGCGCCGGGCGGCGGAGGTCGTGGCCCTGCTGAGCGAGGAGCCCCCGAGGGACTACGGCGACGATCTGGCGGCCGCCTGGCGCACGGCCCGTCGCGGCGGCGACGCCTATGCGACGCGCTGGCGGGCGGAGGCCCGCCGTCTGGAGCGTGCGGTGCGGGGTCTCGTGCGAGGGGCCGACGGGGAGTCGCTCGCCGAGGACGACGTCCCCGCGGAAGATCTCGCCGGCCCGGCCGGGGGCGGCGCGCGGGGTGCCATGAGTGACGACCTCGCGGCCGGGCTGGTCGCGGCGTTCGCGTTCCCGGAGCGGGTGGCCCGGGCGCGGGGTGAGCGGGCGTTCCTGATGGTGTCCGGCACGCGGGCCGAGCTGGGGGACGGCTCCCGGCTGGCGGGTTCGCCCTGGCTCGCGGTGGCGGTCGCGGACCGGCCGGTGGCGGCGGCTTCGGCGCGGGTGCGGCTGGGTGCGGTGATCGACGAGGAGACGGCCCGGTCGGCGGCCGGCGCGCTGTTCGCCGAGGGCGACGAGGTGTGCTGGTCGGAGGAGCGGCGGGACGTGGTGGCCCGGCGGGTACGGCGGCTGGGGGCGGTGGAGCTGGCCGAGGTGCCGCTGCGGGAACCGGATGCCGCGCTCGTACGGGCCGCGCTGCTGGACGGTCTGCGGCGCGAGGGGCTGGGGTTGCTGCGGTGGACGGCCGAGGCGGCCGGGCTGCGGCAGCGGCTGGCGTTCCTCCACCGGGAGCTGGGCGATCCGTGGCCGGACGTGTCGGACGAGGCACTGCTGGGAAGCGCGGAGGACTGGCTGGGCTGGGAGCTGGACCGGGCGGGCAGGCGCGCGGATCTGGAGCGGCTGGACGCGGGCAGGGCCCTGGAGCGGCTGCTGCCGTGGGCCACGGGCGAGGCGGCGCGGCTGGAGGAGCTGGCTCCCGAGCGCGTCGAGGTCCCGAGCGGCTCACGGATCCGTGTGGACTACGGCGGCGAGCAGCCGGTGCTCGCGGTGAAGCTGCAGGAGCTGTTCGGCCTGGAGCAGACGCCGCGCGTCGCGGGTGGGCGCGTGCCGCTCCTGGTGCACCTGCTGTCGCCGGCCGGACGCCCGGCGGCGGTCACGGCGGACCTGGCGTCGTTCTGGCGGGACGGCTACCGCTCCGTCCGTGCGGAGCTGCGGGGCCGCTACCCGCGACACCCGTGGCCCGACGACCCCACCACCGCCACCCCGACCCGCCGCACGAACACGCGCCGGGCGTAACGGCGGCACACGCCTGCCGGGCGGATCTTCGCAGGGGGGGCGGCCCGGCACGTCGTGGCCGCCCGCCGCCGCGGAGGAGGAAGTACCCACCGCAACGGCAGCCGTAGCGCTCGGCGCCGCGGCGGCGGAAGAACTGTCCACTGCAACGGCGAGAAGCCACCGTGATCAATCGCCATCGGGTGAAGGAAGAAGTACCCGCCGCAACGGCGAGAAACCACCGCAGTGAGGGCCCGGCGGCATTCCGCGAACACCGCGACCGCACGCCATGGGCGCCCGCTGCCGCGGCGGGAGAAGAACCGACCGCTTCAACGGCGACGAGCCACTGCCATCACTCGCCGGCCCGGCGGGGGATAAGGATCCCGCCGCAACGGCGGCACACCACCGCGGCGGGAGTCCGGTGGCATGGGCAAATACCGCAACCCGCGTCGCGGCCGCCCGCCGCCACGGCGGGGAAGAGCCGACCGCCGAAACGGCGGCGAGCCACCACGGCCAGGGGCCAGGGGCCCGCGGCATCCGCGGGCACCGCGGACCCGCACCTCACGACCCGCCGGGCCCCGCCTAGGGCAGGTAGCGCTCGATGGCGGCGGCCCCCTTTTCCGCGATGTGCTGCTTGGCGCGCTCGACGCGCTCCGGTGTCACGTCGTGGCCCGAGGCCATGACGAGGTCCTCCGGGTCGAAGGGCCGCTCGGCGCCGGTGTAGAGCCGGGTCGGGCGGGACGTGGTGGACGCGTCCTCGGGAGTCTCCTTCACGGCGAGCCTCCTCTGCTCGGGCCCCCGGTCCGGGGGGCCGGCCGTTCGGGTTGTCCCTCCATCGTGCTCCACCCGTCGTCCGTTTGCCCGGCGATCTCGGTGTCCGCCGGGGCGGTACGCGGGCGGGAGCGGGCTTCGAGCAGGAGGGCCGCGGTGAGGAGGGCGGCGCCGAGGCCGAGGAAGCCCCACGGGAGGTAGCCGGTGAGCAGCAGGACCAGCTGCCGCTGCGAGCGGACGAGGGCGACGGTGGCGTCGACGTAGTCGGGGCGCATGGTGACGTGCCCGGCGAAGGCGGTGATCGGTTTCTTCTCGGGGTGGCCGGTCCAGCGGAGTTCCTCCCGGTGGATCTCCTCGCCGTTGACGGGGGCGCCGGTGGTGGGGTCGACCCAGAACATGCGGCGGGTGGTGTACCAGCGTTCGAGGCCGAGGGCGCCGATGGTGTCGGGGGTGATGCCGAGCGGCAGGGTGCGGGGGACGGGGACGTGGGTCCAGGGCACGGTCTGCTCGAAGTAGTAGACCTCCAGGCCGTGGAAGGTGCGGGTGCCGCGGTAGTGGATGGGGGCGGAGGTGCGGGTCTGCATGTCGAAGTAGCGGTAGTCGCGTTTCTCGACGAGGAAGGGCCACTTGTACTCGATGCCGTCGCGGCGCACGGGGGTGCCGTCGACGTTCTCGCCGCCGGCGTGGACGGGCTGCTGGCTGTGGGCGTCGAAGACGTAGCGCTCGGGGATGCGGGAGACGAGGGCGCCGTCGGGTCCGGCGACGTAGGTGAGGGTGTCCCAGACGACGACGTCGCGGCCGGTGGCGCGGGAGACCTTGCGGGCCTGTTCGACGTTGCCCTTGAGGGTCTGGACCATGGTGACCTTGGGGACCGTGCGGGGCTGGAGCGTGGCGTAGTCGACGAGGGTGGCGTCCTCGGCCTCCAGGACGACGGCCTGGTACTGGCCGGCGGGCACCTTGGCGAGCCGGGGGAAGGCGTACCAGCGCAGCAGCGGGGAGAGGGTCCCGAAGAAGACGGCGAGGGCGAGGAGGACGAGCCCGGCTAGGCGGCGCACGGCGGTGGCCGGGGCTAGGGGTGTGCGGGGGCGGAGGTCAGCAGGGGCTTGGGCGAGGTCTCGCCCCGGGGCGGGCCGATGGCGGTGACGGCCAGGACGAGGGCGAGGGCGGCGGCCAGTCCGATGGCCGCGGCGGCCAGTGCGCGCATGCGAAGCCCCTTCCCGCAGCTGACGAGGCGTCAGGGTTGGGGCACGGTAGCAACGCCCGCCGGAGATGAGAACCGCGCGGTACGGGCCTTCCCCCGGGGGAAGGCCCGTACCGGTGAGCCGGTCAGTGCGCGGCGGACTCCCAGTCGCCGCCGACGCCGACCGACACGTCGAGCGGGGCGCGCAGCGTGACGGCGGCGGCCATCTCGCGGCGGACCAGGTCCTCCGCCTTCTCGCGCTCGCCGGGGGCGATCTCCAGCACGATTTCGTCGTGGACCTGGAGCAGCATCCGGGAGGTCAGTCCCTCGGCGTCGAGCGCCTTGCCGACCCGCAGCATGGCCTGCTTGACGATGTCGGCGGCGGTGCCCTGGATCGGGGCGTTGAGCGCCATCCGCTCGGCCATCTCGCGGCGCTGGCGGTTGTCGCTGTTGAGGTCGGGGAGGTAGCGGCGGCGGCCGAGCATGGTCTCGGTGTAGCCGGTGCGGCGGGCCTCCTCGACGACGCGCTGCAGATAGTCGCGCACGCCGCCGAACCGCTCGAAGAAGGTGTCCATCAGCACGCCGGCCTCACCGGGCGTGATGTTCAGCTGCTGGGACAGGCCGAAGGCGGACAGACCGTAGGCCAGGCCGTACGACATGGCCTTGATCTTGCGGCGCATCTCGGCGTCGACCTCGGACTTGGCGACGCCGAAGACCTGGGAGGCGACGGTGGTGTGCAGGTCCTCGCCGGAGGTGAAGGCCTCGATCAGGCCCTCGTCCCGGGAGAGGTGGGCCATCACACGCAGTTCGATCTGGCTGTAGTCGGCCGTCATCAGCGACTCGTAGCCCTCGCCGACGACGAAGCAGCGGCGGATGCGGCTGCCGTCGGCGGTGCGCACCGGGATGTTCTGCAGGTTCGGGTCGGTGGAGGAGAGCCGGCCGGTGGCCGCCACCATCTGGTTGAAGGTGGTGTGGATGCGGCCATCGGCCGCGATGTTGTTGATCAGGCCGTCGACCGTGGTGCGCAGCTTGGCGCGGTCCCGGTGGCGCAGCAGGATGACGGGCAGCTCGTTGTCCGTCTGGGCCGCGAGCCAGGCCAGGGCGTCGGCGTCGGTGGTGTACCCCGTCTTGATCTTCTTCGTCCTGGGCAGGCCGAGCTCCTCGAAGAGGACCTCCTGGAGCTGCTTGGGCGAGGAGAGGTTGAACTCGCGGCCGGCGGCGCGGTGCGCCTCGGTGACGGCCTGCTCGATCTCGGCGAGGTACTCCGCGGAGAGCTTCTCCAGGCGTTCGCGGTCGACCGCGATGCCGTCGCGCTCCATGCGCACCAGCAGATCGCCGACCGGGAACTCCAGCTCGCGCATCAGCTCCAGGGCGCCCACTGCGGCCAGCTTCGGCTCGTAGAGCCCGCCGAGGTCGAGGACGGCGCGGGCCTCCAGCATGAGCTTCTCGGCGGCCTCCTTGTCGGCCGTGCCGTCGAAGTCGAACGCCTGCTGGCCGGCCTCGGCCTTGTCCGGGTCGACCCGGGGCAGGGTGCGGCCGAGCTTGTCCTCGACGAGCACCTCCAGCTCGGTGAGCTGGCGCTTGCCCTTGTTGAACCGCACCTTGCCGGCCCGCTTCTGCCGGTGCCGGTTGAGCGGATCGGTCTCGAACAGGCGCGCTCCGGGCTCGTCCAGGTAGGCGGCGACGGCGGTGTCCATCGTGACGCCCGCGACGTCCCAGCCGCGCTCGGCGAAGACGCGCACGACACGCTTGGCCATGTGCAGCACCTTGGGCAGGGAGGCGTCGGCCAGCCAGGCGGCGAACGCCCGGTCGTCGCCCTCGGACAGCTCCTGCGGCACGAACCAGCAGGCGCGGCCGTCGGGCAGCGCGAGCGCGACCTCGTGCACATCACCGCTGCCCAGCTTCCAGTCGTAGCCGGCGGCGATCGCGGTGGGCGTGCCGGCGGGGACGGACGCCAGCCAGGGCCCGAGCTCGTCGGTGCCCAGCATGCGGCCGTCCAGCTCGATCTCGACCTCCTGGGCGGCCTCCGTCACGGCCGCGGCCGGGTCGGTGCCGAAGAGGCGGTCGCGCAGGCTCTTGTTACGGATCTCCAGCCGGTCCAGCAGCTCGCCGAGGGCGGGCAGGTCGTAGGCGTCGCGCACCAGGCCCTCGGGGCCCGTGGACAGCTCGACGTCGCGCACCATCTCGGTCAGCCGGCGGTTGAGCTTGACCGCCTCCAGGTGATCGCGGAGGTTCTGCCCGGCCTTGCCCTTGACCTCCGCCACGCGCTCGACGAGCTCGGCGAACGAACCGAACTGGTTGATCCACTTCGCGGCGGTCTTCTCGCCGACGCCCGGGATGCCCGGCAGGTTGTCGGACGGGTCGCCGCGCAGCGCCGCGAAGTCCGGGTACTGCGCCGGGGTCAGACCGTACTTCTCCATGACCTTCTCGGGCGTGAAGCGCGTGAGCTCCGAGACGCCCTTCGTCGGGTAGAGCACGGTGACGTCATCGCTGACCAGCTGGAACGAGTCGCGGTCACCGGTGACGATCGAGACGTGGAAGCCCTGGGCCTCGGCCTGGGTGGTGAGCGTGGCGATCACGTCGTCGGCCTCGAAGCCGTCGACCGCGAACCGCGGGACCCGCATGTGATCCAGCAGCTGCCCGATCAGCTCCACCTGGCTGCGGAACTCGTCGGGCGTCTTGGAACGCGTCGCCTTGTACTCCGGGAACTCCTCCGAGCGCCACGTCTTGCGCGAGACGTCGAACGCCACCGCGAAATGCGTGGGCGCCTCGTCACGCAACGTGTTCGCCAGCATGGAGGCGAAGCCGTACACCGCGTTCGTGTGCACGCCGTCGGAGGTCGTGAAGTTCTCCACGGGCAGCGCGAAGAACGCCCGGTACGCCATGGAATGCCCGTCCATCAGGAGCAGGCGGGGCCGGCCTCCCTCCACTGCCTTCGTGCCGGACGATTCGGTCGACGCGTTCGCTTCGGTCGCTTCGGACGGTGTCTTCGATGCCTTTGCTGCCACGCCCACGATCCTGCCACGCCCCACCGACAATCCGGACCGGCCGCCTCGTCGATCACCCTCCCCACGCCCGTTGCCGGCCCCCCGTGACAGGATGCCGCCGTACGCGAGAACCACCCACCGCGCAGCACCGACCGCTCAAGGGGGAGCGAGATGGCAGCCAAGCCGCCCACCGGCGATCCCGTACAGGACGCGCCCGACGTCACCGCCCCGCAGCACGCCGCCGCCGGCCTCCCCGCCATCGCCCACTCCCTGCGCGTCGCCCAGCGGCAGATGGGCGTGCGCCGCACCGCCCTCACCCTCCTCAAGGTCAACCAGAAGGACGGCTTCGACTGCCCCGGCTGCGCCTGGCCCGAGCCCGACAAGCGCCACGCCGCAGAATTCTGCGAGAACGGCGCCAAGGCCGTCGCCGAGGAGGCCACCCTCCGCCGCGTCACCCCCGACTTCTTCGCCGCCCACCCCGTCGCCGACCTCGCCGGCCGCAGCGGCTACTGGCTCGGCCAGCAGGGCCGCCTCACCCACCCCATGTACCTCGCCGAGGGCGCCGACCACTACGAACCCGTCACCTGGGAACGCGCCTTCGACATCGTCGCCGAGGAACTCCACGCCCTCGCGAGCCCCGACGAGGCCGTCTTCTACACCTCCGGCCGCACCAGCAACGAGGCCGCCTTCCTCTACCAGCTCTTCGCCCGCGAGTTCGGCACCAACAACCTGCCCGACTGCTCCAACATGTGCCACGAGTCCTCCGGCTCCGCACTGACCGAGACCATCGGCATCGGCAAGGGCAGCGTCCACCTCGAAGACCTCCACCAGGCCGACCTGATCATCGTCGCCGGGCAGAACCCCGGCACCAACCACCCACGGATGCTCACCGCCCTGGAGAAGGCCAAGGCCGCCGGCGCCCGCATCATCACCGTCAACCCGCTGCCCGAAGCCGGCCTGGAGCGCTTCAAGAACCCGCAGAACGCCCGCGGCCTCGCCGGCACCGGCACCGCACTGGCCGACCTCTTCCTCCAGATCCGCCTCGGCGGCGACCACGCCCTCTTCCGGCTCCTCAACAAGCTCGTCCTGGAGACCGAGGGCGCCCTCGACACCGCCTTCATCGACGAGCACACCCACGGCTTCGAGGACTTCGCCCGCCTCGCCCGCACCGCCGACTGGGACACCACCCTGCGCGCCACCGGCCTGCCCCGCGAGGACATCGAACGCGCCCTGCGCATGATCCTCGACTCCCGCCGCACCGTCGTCTGCTGGGCCATGGGCCTCACCCAGCACAAGCACGCCGTCCCCACCATCAAGGAGGTCGTCAACCTCCTCCTGCTCCGCGGGAACATCGGCCGCCCCGGCGCCGGCGTCTGCCCCGTCCGCGGCCACAGCAACGTCCAGGGCGACCGCACCATGGGCATCTTCGAACGCCCCGCCCCCGCGTTCCTCGACGCCCTGGAGAAGGAATTCGGCTTCGCGCCGCCCCGCCACCACGGCCTCGACGTCGTCCGCGCCATCCGCGCCCTGCGCGACGGCACCGCCAAGGTCTTCTTCGCCATGGGAGGCAACTTCGTCGCCGCCACCCCCGACACCGACGTCACCGAAGCCGCGATCCGCCGCGCCCGGCTCACCGTCCACGTCTCCACCAAGCTCAACCGCTCCCACGTCGTCACCGGAGCGCGCGCCCTCATCCTGCCCACCCTCGGCCGCACCGAGCGCGACCGCCAGGCCGCCGGCGACCAGTTCGTCACCGTCGAGGACTCCATGGGCATGGTCCACGCCTCCCGCGGCCGCCTCGCCCCCGCCGGCCCCCAGCTGCTCTCCGAACCCGCCATCGTCTGCCGCCTGGCCCGCCGCGTCCTCGGCCCCGCCAGCACCACACCCTGGGAACAGTTCGAAGGCGACTACGCGACGATCCGCGACCGCATCGCCCGCGTCGTCCCCGGCTTCGAAAACTTCAACACCCGCGTCGCACGCCCCGGGGGCTTCACCCTCCCCCACGCACCCCGCGACGAACGCCGCTTCCCCACCACCACCGGCAAGGCCAACTTCAGCGCCACCGAGGTCACCTGGCCCCAGGCCCCCGAAGGCCGCCTCCTCCTGCAGACCCTGCGCTCCCACGACCAGTACAACACCACCATCTACGGCCTCGACGACCGCTACCGCGGCATCAAGAACGGCCGCCGCGTCGTCCTCGTCAACCCCGACGACGCCGCCGGCCTCGGCCTCGCCGACGGCTCCTACGCCGACCTCGTCAGCGAATGGACCGACGGCAGCGAACGCCGCGCCCCCGGCTTCCGCGTCGTCCACTACCCCACCGCCCGGGGCTGCGCCGCCGCCTACTACCCCGAGACCAACGTCCTGGTCCCCCTCGACCACACCGCCGACACCAGCAACACCCCCGCCAGCAAATCCCTGGTCATCCGCATCGAGCAAGCGGCCACCCCGGCGTCCGGCGCCCCCGGGACCACCTGATAGGACGGTCCCGCACCGGGCCTCCCGGCCCGCCGGCCGGCACGACCCGTACGCGCCCGTACGACCCGCACACCGCAACGACCGAGGACGATCGGAGCCGCCACGCATGGGCGAGCAGACCCAGACCACCTTCCCCCAGACCGTCGTCGACCAGTGGGCCGAGACCGGCACCGACCTGCCCACCCTCTTCTCCGCGGGACACCTCGGCGAACGCATGGGCCTGACCGTCGTCGAAGCCTCCCCCGAACGCGTCGTCGGCACCATGCCCGTCGAGGGCAACACCCAGCCCTACGGCCTCCTCCACGGCGGCGCCTCCGCCGTCCTCGCCGAAACCCTCGGCTCCGTCGGCGCCATGCTCCACGGCGGCCCCGCCCGCATCGCCGTCGGCGTCGACCTCAACTGCACCCACCACCGCGGCGTCCGCTCCGGCCTCATCACCGGCACCGCCACCCCCGTCCACCTCGGACGCACCACCGCCACCTACGAAATCGTCATCACCGACGAACACGACAAGCGCGTCTGCTCCGCCCGCCTCACCTGCCTGCTGCGCGACGCCCCCACCGCCTGACCGGCACCCCACCGGGAGGGAGGCCCCGGCTCCGCACCGGACCGCTTCCCTCCCCCGCCCCACCGCCCTAACGTGCCCCCATGAAGGCCGCACGCACGAGGGCCACCCCCGCCCTGACCGGCTGCCTCACGGCGGGCTGCCTCGCGCTGGGCTGGCTCGCGACGGGCTGGCTCCTCGCCGGCTGCTCCGACACCCCCGCCGGCCACCGCGCCACAGCCACCACCACGGTCCTCACCACCCCCTCCCCCGCCCCACAGGTCAAGGTCTGCACCGACCTCATCACCTACTGGGCCGAGCAGGAACTCACCGGCGGCACCTGGGCCGGCCTCGACTGGGAACAGAAAGGCCTCTCCAACGCCCAGTACGAGATCTACGACGACGTCGTCCACGCCGCCCGCGCCGAACAACAGGCCCACGGCACCGACGCCGCCCTCCGGACCATCCGGCAGCAGACCGCACAACGCTGCACCGCCGCCGACGGTGCCACCCACAGCTCCGAGAACTGGCGCCCACCGGACTGACCCCGGCAACCACCCCCAGGGCTCAGCCCCGGGCCACTCCCCGGGCCGCTCCCCGCGCCGGGTCCCGGGCCGGATCCGGCCACCCCACCGGCACCCCCGCAAACCGGAATGTGATCTCCGTCATAACAAGACCATCACATCGTCGTCCGCACCTCTGCCCCAGGTCGCCGCACCCCCCTAAAGTCACGGCCCATCACAACCCGCCGGGCGGATCGCACCCCATCAGCACGCACCTTTCACCATGCCCGGCCAGCGAGACGGCACCTCACCAGAGGCCGCCGCGCCAGGGAAAGGAATCACCGTGCGACACCGCTCCTTCCTGCTTCTCACCACCGCGATCACCACCGGCGCCCTCGCCCTCACCGCCTGCGGATCACGCGACGACAAGGGCGACACCGGCAGCGGCGACGACGGCGGCAAGAAAACCACCGTCACCATAGGCGTCGACGCCCCCCTGACCGGCTCCCTCTCCCCCCTCGGCCAAGGCATCAAGAACTCCGTCGACCTCGCCGTCCGCACCGCCAACAAGAACAACGAGGTCAAGGGCGTCACCTTCACCTCCCAGGCCCTCGACGACCAGGCCGTCCCCGGCACCGGCCAGCAGAACGCCACCAAACTCGTCGCCGACAAGAACGTCCTCGGCGTCGTCGGCCCCCTCAACTCCGGCGTCGCCCAGTCCATGCAGGGCGTCTTCGCCAAGGCCAACCTCACCCAGGTCTCCCCCGCCAACACCAACCCCGCCCTCAGCCAGGGCGACAACTGGGCCAACGGCCAGAAGAACCGTCCCTTCAAGACCTACTTCCGCACCTCCACCACCGACATCATCCAAGGCCGCTTCGCCGCCCAGTACTACTACAACGACGCCAAGAAGAAGAAAGTCTTCGTCGTCGACGACAAACAGACCTACGGCGCCGGCCTCGCCACCATCTTCGCCCAGGAATTCAAACGCCTCGGCGGCGACATAGCCGGCACCGACCACCTCACCGTCAAAGAAACCGACTTCTCCGGCATCGCCAACAAAATCAAGAACTCCGGCGCCGACTCCGTCTACTTCGGCGGCCAGTTCCCCGAGGCCGGACTCCTCTCCGACCAGATCAAGAAAGCCGGCGCACACATACCCCTCATGGGCGGCGACGGCATCTACGACCCCGGATTCATCACCGCATCCGGCGAAAGCAACGACGGCGACCTCGCCACCTCCGTCGGCTACCCCGTCGAAAAACTCGACTCCGCCAAAACCTTCGTCGACAACTACAAGAACGCCAACTACAAAGACCCCTACGCCGCCTACGGCGGCTACGCCTACGACGCCGCCTGGGCCATCGTCCAAGCCGTCAAGAAAGCCGTCGACGACAACAACGGCAAACTCCCCACCGACCCCCGCGGCAAAGTCCTCGACGCCATGAGCAAAGTCTCCTTCGACGGCGTCACCGGAAAAGTCTCCTTCGACCAGTACGGCGACACCACCAACAAACAACTCACCGTCTACCGCGTCAAAGGCAACACCTGGGAATCCGTGAAGAGCGCCACCTTCCAGGACTGACCAGCACCGCCGGCCCCACCGCCGCACCCCGCAACACCACCGCGCGAGGACGCCACACCACCCCGCCCTCGCGCGGCGCCACATCCGACACCCGCATCGGAGGCCCGCGGTGCACGAACTGCCGCAAACACTGGTCAGCGGACTCGCCCTCGGGGCCCTCTACGGCCTCATCGCCATCGGTTACACCATGGTCTACGGCATCGTCCAGCTCATCAACTTCGCCCACGGCGAGATCGTCATGATCGGAGGCTTCGGCGCCCTCACCATCCACCTCTGGCTCCCCGGCCTCCCCCTCGGAGCCATCCTCCCCCTCATGCTCCTCGGCGGCGCCATCAGCTCCGTCGCCGTCGCCACCGCCGCCGAACGCTTCGCCTACCGCCCCCTGCGCACCGCCCCCCGACTCGCCCCCCTCATCACCGCCATCGGCCTCTCCATCGCCCTCCAGCAAATCGTCTGGGCCTTCTACCCCGACGCCAAGAAATCCCGCAACTTCCCCCAGTTCGGCGACGCCTTCCAAATCGCCGACAACCTCCGCATCCAACGCGACGACCTCTTCGTCCTCATCGCCGCACCCCTGTGCATGCTCGCCCTCGGCCTCTTCGTCGCCAAAAGCCGCACCGGCCGCGCCATGCAGGCCACCGCCCAGGACCCCGACACCGCAAAACTCATGGGCGTCAACACCGACCGCATCATCGTCCTGGCCTTCGCCATCGGCGGCGCCTTCGCCGCCGTCGCCGCCGTCGCCCAAGGACTCCGCGCCGGCCAGATCAACTTCGAAATGGGCTTCATCCTCGGCCTGAAAGCCTTCACCGCCGCCGTCCTCGGCGGCATCGGCAACATCTACGGCGCCATGCTCGGCGGAGTCGTCCTCGGCATCGCCGAAACCGCCTCCACCACCTACATCCAGCACATCCCCGGAATGCACCAACTCGGCGGCGGCGGCTGGAAGGACGTATGGGCCTTCGTACTCCTCATCGTCGTCCTCCTCGTCAGGCCACAAGGCCTGCTCGGCGAACGCGTCGCGGATCGGGCGTGAGACATCCATGACTCAGGACACCCACGAAACCACCCCCGCCATACCCCTCCCCCTCGGCACCGCCCGCGCCCTCACCGCCGCCGGCGCCCTCGCCACCGCCGCCAGCACCTTCCTCCCCTGGACCTGGACCACCGCCTTCCCCGGCAACCTCACCCTCACCGGCTACCCGGGCGGCCTCCAACTCCTCACCCTCACCGGCAGCATCCTCACCCTCCTCCATCTCCTCGCCACCTGCCACACCCCAGGACTCCGCTGGCTCAACCCCACCCGCGGCCACACCGCCACCGTCTACCTCGCCACCGCCACCCTGGCCACCACCTGGTACACCCTCATCGCCATCACCACCCGCCTCGGCGGCATCGTCAACCTCGAACCCGGCGGCTACCTCACCGCCGTCACCACCCTCCTCACCCTCATCGGCACCCTCGCCCTCCCCCTCCACCGACGCACCACCACCGGCTACCCCGACCACGGCCCCCTCGCCAACCCCCTCCTCCGCGGCATCGCCCGCACCCTCCGCCCCGGCCCCCAACGCCACCCCCTCCCACCCCCACGCCCACTCCCCACCTGGGCCGAAATCCTCATCATCGCCGCCGCCTTCGGCCTCGCCCTCGCCGTCCTCACCTACGGCATCGGCACCGCATACGGCGAACTCTTCACCGGCTTCCTCCTCCTCACCGGCTTCACCACCGCCGCCCTCTTCAAAGCCGGCCTCATCAACCGCCTCAGCACCCTCACCCACAAACACCGCAACATCACCGTCACCGCGGCCTTCCTCGCCGCCGCCGCCTTCCCCCTCACCCAGGACACCGACGAATACACCCTCATCGTCGTCAACATCCTGATCTTCGCCACCGTCGCCCTCGGACTCAACGTCGTCGTCGGCCTCGCCGGCCTCCTCGACCTCGGCTACGTCGCCTTCCTCGGCGTCGGCGCCTACACCGCCGCCCTCGTCTCCGGCTCCACCGCCTCCACCCTCCACATCCACTTCCCCTTCTGGGCCGCCGTCCTCACCGGCGCCGCCGCCTCCCTCGTCTTCGGCGTCGTCATCGGCGCCCCCACCCTCCGCCTCCGCGGCGACTACCTCGCCATCGTCACCCTCGGATTCGGCGAAATCTTCCGCATCACCGTCGGCAACCTCAACGGCGAATCCGGCCCCTCCCTCACCAACGGACCCAACGGCATCCCCAACATCCCCGACCTCGCCATCGGCTCCTACAACTTCGGACAAAAACAAACCTTCTGGGGAATCACCCTCAACCCCTTCGCCAACTACTACCTCCTCATGCTCCTCGTCACCATCGTCGTCGTCCTCGTCTTCAGCCGCGCCGGAAACTCACGCATCGGCCGCGCCTGGATCGCCATACGCGAAGACGAAACCGCCGCCACCGCCATGGGCATCAACGGATTCCGCCTCAAACTCCTCGCCTTCGCCCTCGGCGCCACCCTCGCCGGACTCGCCGGCACCATCCAGGCCCACGTCGCCTACACCGTCGTCCCCGAACAATACGTATTCGCCGGACCCGTACCCCCCAACTCCGCCTTCCTCCTCGCCGCCGTCATCCTCGGCGGCATGGGCACCATCACCGGCCCCCTCCTCGGCGCCGCCCTCCTCTACCTCATCCCCGCCAAACTCCAATTCCTCCAGGACTACCAACTCCTCGCCTTCGGCATCGCACTCATCCTCCTCATGCGCTTCCGCCCCGAAGGAATCATCCCCAACCGCCGGCAACAACTCGAATTCCACGAGGCGGAAACCCCACCGGGCACCGGACCCTCAGGCCCCGCCGGACCCCTCGGCCCGACCGGCCTCACCAAGGCGGAGGCATGACCACCATGACCGAAACGACCCCCGCACCCCCCACATCCACACCCCCCCTACTCGCCGCCACCGGCGTCACCATGCGCTTCGGCGGACTCACCGCCGTACGCTCCGTCGACCTCACCGTCCACCCCGGCCAGATCGTCGGACTCATAGGCCCCAACGGCGCCGGAAAAACCACCTTCTTCAACTGCCTCACCGGCCTCTACACCCCCACCGAAGGCACCGTCACCTACCAAGGCAACCGACTACCCCCCAAACCCCACCTCGTCACCCAGGCCGGCATCGCCCGCACCTTCCAGAACATCCGCCTCTTCGCCAACATGACCGTCCTCGAAAACGTCCTCGTCGGCCGCCACACCCGCACCAAAGAAGGACTCCTCGCCGCCCTCCTCCGCGGCCCCCGATTCCACCGCGCCGAAAAAGCCTCCGAACAACGCGCCATGGAACTCCTCGAATTCACCGGCCTCACCCCCAAACGCGACCACCTCGCCCGCAACCTCCCCTACGGCGAACAACGAAAACTCGAAATCGCCCGCGCCCTCGCCAGCGACCCAGGACTCCTCCTCCTCGACGAACCCACCGCCGGAATGAACCCCCACGAAACCCGCACCACCGAAGAACTCGTCCTCGCCATCCGCGACCAAGGAACCGCCGTCCTCGTCATCGAGCACGACATGCGCTTCATCTTCAACCTCTGCGACCGCGTCACCGTCCTCGTCCAAGGCCAAAAACTTACCGACGGCACCCCCGAAACCGTCCAGCGCGACGAACGCGTCATCGCCGCCTACCTCGGCACCCCCACCACACCCACCACCGAGGCAGACACGGACACAAACGCCAACGCAAACGCAGAGGCAGAGGCAGACGCGGAGGCAGACCAATGACCACCACCCCACTCCTCGAAGTCCACAACCTCCGCGTCGCCTACGGAAAAATCGAAGCCGTCAAAGGAATCTCCTTCACCGTCCACACCGGCCAAATAGTCACCCTCATCGGCACCAACGGCGCCGGAAAAACCACTACACTCCGCACACTCTCCGGCCTCCTCACCCCCCTCGCCGGAACCATCCACTTCGACGGCCACCCCCTCACCGGAACCCCCGCCCACCAAATCGTCGCCCGCGGCCTCGCCCACTCCCCAGAAGGCCGCCACATCTTCCCCCGCCTCACCATCGCCGAAAACCTCCAGCTAGGCGCCTTCCTCCGCAAGGACACCGCCGGCATCAACCACGACATCCAACGCGCCTACGACCTCTTCCCCATCCTCGGCCAACGCGCCGGACAAGCCGCCGGAACCCTCTCCGGCGGCGAACAACAAATGCTCGCCATGGGCCGCGCCCTCATGTCCCGCCCCAAACTCCTCATGCTCGACGAACCCTCCATGGGACTCTCCCCGATCATGATGCAGAAAATCATGACCACCATCGCCGAACTCAAATCCACCGGCACCACCATCCTCCTCGTCGAACAAAACGCCCAAGCAGCCCTCACTCTCGCCGATCAAGGCCACGTCATGGAAACCGGCCGCATCACCCTCTCCGGAACCGGCACCGACCTGCTCCACGACGAATCCGTCCGCAAGGCCTACCTCGGCGAGGACTGAACACACAAAAAAGGGCCCGCGCCCTCCCGGACGCGGACCCCTTGTTTCGCTTTTCAAAAAGCAGCGGAAATTACTTCCCCGACTTCTTGTCCTGCTTCTCCTTGGCATCCTCGATGACCGCCTCGGCCACCGCCTGCATCGACATCCGCCGATCCATCGACGTCTTCTGAATCCACCGGAACGCCGCCGGCTCCGTCAGCCCGTACTGCGTCTGCAGCACGCTCTTCGCCCGGTCCACCAGCTTCCGCGTCTCCAGCCGCTGAGAAAGATCGGCGACCTCCCGCTCCAGCGCCCGCAGCTCCGCGAACCGCGACACCGCCATCTCGATCGCCGGCACGACATCGCTCTTGCTGAACGGCTTCACCAGGTACGCCATCGCCCCGGCGTCCCGCGCCCGCTCCACGAGCTCGCGCTGCGAGAACGCGGTCAGCATCAGCACCGGCGCGATCGACTCCCCCGCGATCCGCTCGGCCGCGGAGATCCCGTCGAGCACCGGCATCTTCACATCCAGGATCACCAGATCCGGGTTGTGCTCCCGCGCGAGCGCCACGGCCGTCTCCCCGTCGCCGGCCTCACCCACGACGGAGTAGCCCTCCTCCTCCAGCATCTCTTTGAGGTCGAGCCGGATGAGGGCCTCGTCCTCGGCGATCACGACACGGGTGGTGTGCGGAGGGGTGTGCTGCGGCTCGTCGTCGACGGGCGGCTGGGGCTCGGCGGCGGTCACGGGTCTCCTCGGTGCGGGCAGATACTGCTCGCACGAGCCTACCTAGGTCATGTAAGTTTGAGCACGGAGGGGGTATACACTGCCCTTGGATAGCAAGGCCCCGGTAGCCCAATTGGCAGCAGGCGATGGATTCAAAACCCATACAGTGTCGGTTCGAGTCCGACCCGGGGCACTTTACCTTTAATTCGAAGGTCGCCTAGTTTTCCCGGCGATTGGGAATCTTCATCCCTGTCGGTGAACATCGCTTCGAATCACTCCGTTCGCGGCGGGCTCAGGTGCATGCTCGCGCCTATGTACGACGTCGCAACCCGTCAGCACGCCCTTGCCCTCGTCGATCAAGGCCGCAGCCTCAATTCTGTGAGCAAGGAAACCGGCATATCGCGGGCCGCGATCCGATCGTGGCAGACCAGGATCGAGCCCCGCGCGTGCGGCACGTCCTGTTCGCGGTGCGGGCCCAGCCCGCAACCACCGGACGATCCCGCTGCGTACGCGTATCTGCTCGGCCTCTACCTTGGGGACGGATGCGTCAGCAGGCAACGGGGCACCTACGCTCTCCGCATCGCGTGTTCGGACACATGGCCCGGTCTCATCGCAGCCTGCCGAGAGGCGATCAAGCAGGTACGCCCCGAGAACAGCGTCTGCGTCGTTCAGAACAAGGGCTGTGTCCATGTGGCCAGCACGAGCCGCCACTGGGTATGCCTGTTCCCCCAGCATGGTCCAGGGAGGAAGCACGAGCGGCGTATCGTTCTCGAGCCGTGGCAGCGGCAGATCGTAGACGTACACCCCTCGGAGTTCCTGCGTGGGCTGATCCACTCAGACGGCTGCCGGATCACCAACTGGACAACCCGCGTGGTGGCTGGGGAGCGCAAGCGATACGAGTACGTTCGCTACTTCTTCAGCAACAAGTCCGGTGACATCCTCAAGCTCTTCTGCGACACCCTCGACAAGGTGGGCGTCGAATGGAAGAGCACCCGTCGCTGCAACGGACTCCACAACATCTCCGTCGCCCGCCGCGCCTCCGTAGCCCTCATGGACACCCACGTCGGCCCGAAGCACTAGAGCCTGTCTGATGGGTCTGATACGGCCATCAACTGCTGGGGGCTCACAGTGCTTCTCGTGCGCTCCGGGAAGCCTTCTGGACGCCCCTTCGGTGCCGGTGCGCGGGCTGGGGGTGGGGAATGCTGTCAGCCAACTCATCCCATGCGCCAACACGCGCACACCCTTGGGAGGCGTGTCATGGACCGTGTTCGCGGGTTCATCGCCATCATTGCGGCAAGTACGCCCCTTGCGTGGGGAAGCATCGTGCTGGCTACTCCCGCTCAGGCAGCTCCGCCGCCACCGCCGCCCAGGCTCGCCACCGTCGGTGGCGTCGACCCCGTCAGGGGCGTCACCAGTACCGCCAACACCCTGCCCAAGGTCGGTCTCGATGCCAACACCCTCACCGGCAACGGCGTCCCCAAAGTCGGTGTCGACCCCAAGGGACTTACGAATCCTGCCGGTAGCGGCGTCGGCAATACCGTCAGGAGCCTCGGCGGTACCGTTAGTGGCGTCGGCGGTACCGTCGGTACCGTCGGTGGCGTCGGCGGTGTCCTCGGCAGTGGCAAGCCGTCATAGGCAGCCGCTTCGGCTGACAACGTGCTCGTGACCGCGGGGTCCGCTTGCCGGAGACGATCGGTCCGCGCTTGCGGGCGCCGGCCGCGTGCTGGTGAGCCCGGAGGACGGTCGGATCCACACCGGCCATGGACCAGTCGATCCGTCCCTCCGCCTCCGCGTCTGCCTGACGGCCGTGGAAGATCCGCTCCCAGGTTCCGTCCGCCGACCATCTGCGATGGCGGTCGTACACCGTCTGCCGACTGCCGGACCGGGTCGGCAGATCCCGCCATGGAATTCCCGTGCGCAGCCGGAACGGAATCCCGTTGACCACTCTGTGGCGCCACTTCCACCGCCCGCCCCGTCCGGAGTTCTTCGGCAGGTGCGGTTCCAGCCGGGCCCAATCCGCCTCGCTCAAAATCGCCGCGCCCCACTCGGCCGAGAACGACCCATGCCCCAGGCGGTCACCGACTCATCAGACACGCCCTAGGCCCCCGATGGCAGGATCTCAGGATGGCGACGAATCAGCCCTCGGCAGGACTGCACACCGACCTGCTGGCGGCGAAGACACTGGTGTACGACCCGAGCGGCTTCGCCTGCTCACCGCCGGTGCCCGAACCCGAGAGTGCCGAGTACGCGGCTCACGGGTTCACGCTCGACGGGTTGTCGGTCCGGTTCCGCGTGGCCAGGACCACCCCGACGAAGGCCGGCCAGTTCGTCACCGTGTGGCAGCGGTCCGCGGAAGGGCCGATCCGGCCCTTCGATGCCTCGGACGGCGTTGATCTCTTCGTCGTCAGCAGCCGCGACAGCGGTCACTTCGGGCAGTTCGTGTTCCCGCGGGACGTGCTGTGCGAGCGCGGCATCGTGTCCCGGAACGGCTCCGGCGGGAAGCGGGGGTTCCGTGTCTACCCGCCGTGGGTGGCCACGACCAGTCGTCAGGCATCCGGCACTCAGGCCTGGCAGGTGAACCACTTCCTGATGCTCGGGGAGGACGGGCCTGTCGACATGGCGCGTGCCCGGTCTCTCTACCACCCGTAAGGCCGGCTTTGACGTCGTCAGCCGAGTCGTCCCTCCACAAGCGGGCGCTCAGGTGAGGAGTTCGGCGAGCTGGGCCATCTCGGTGGGCGGGTCGACCACCGGTTGGATGAGGAGCTCAGCGACTCCTGCCTGTTCCAGGGCGGTGATGCGGGTGCGGAGGTCGTCGCGTGTGCCGACGAGGGCCACGTTGTTCATCAGCGAGGGCAGGACCAGGTCCCGGTCCTGCGGTGCGATGCGTCCCAGGTAGTTGGGGTAGAGCTTGGTGTACCGGTCCGGCGCGGTGGCGGTGGTGCCACGTCGGTCGAGGAGTTTTCGCACCGCCTCGCGCTGGTCGGGGTCGAGTTGTCGGGCGAAGGCGGGTGTGTCGGCGGCGTAGTCCAGTAGCGACAGGACGAGGTGGCCTGTCGTGTCCCGGGCCGCGTCGCTGTCGGCGTCCTCGTTGTCGCGCAGCAGGTGGAGTGCGGTGATGACGTAGGAGTCGGGGTTGTGGGGCGTGCCGTGGGCGGCTTGGCGGCGGGCGTGGTGCAGTGCGCGCCAGGCGGTGGGGTCGAGGAGGCCGAAGGAGATGAGGCCGGTGCCGCGGCGGCCGGCGACGGCGGCGGCTTTGGGTCCGTGGAGCGCGGCTACGACGAATTCGATGGGGTCGGTGGTGTTCACGTGCGCCCCGGTGTGCAGGAAGCGGATGTCGCGGACCTGGTCTCCTTCGCGGTACTCGGTCGGGCGTCCGGCGCAGAGATTCTGCAGTGTCGTGGTGAAGTTCTCCAGGGTGGCTGTCGTGGTCGGTTGCATGCCGAGTGTGCGTCGGGCGGTGTTTCCGGTGCCGATCCCGCAGATGATCCGGCCTGGTGCCAGGGCGTTGAGGCTGGCGAATGCGGTTGCTGCGGCCGGGGCTGAGCGGAGCGCCGGTGAGGTGACGCCGATGCCGAGCCGGATGTGGCGGGTGGCTTTGGCGCTCAGGCTCAAGGTGACGAAGGGGTCGCCGTGGAGCATCGGGGTGTCGTTGACCCAGAAGCTGTGCAGGCCCAGTTCCTCGGCGTGTGCGGCGAGGTTCTCCGCGCCGGGGTGTGCGGGGACGACGACGCCTGCGCGCATCGGGCCTCCCGGGTGCGGGGATCGGGTCGGGCCTTCTCATGCTGGCAGGTCCCGGGGCTGAGGCCCATGTCCGGGGCGTTGTCGGTGGTACTACCAGGATGGTTTGTGGCGGCCCGCATGCCGATAGCCTCCCTTCGTGATCGAAGGTGGGAGCGGTGAGCGGGTCGGTGGTGGTCTTGGGACGCGAGGCTGGGGTGCCACGCGTTCGTGGGTGGAGGGGCGACTCGCTGATGGGGAGCGGATAGAGGGTGCCGAGCGCTTGCGTGGTGGTTGGACCTCGGATATGCGCAGCTTGGATGTCCACGACCGCCCACGCCCTGGGCGCCAGGCGGTCGATCCACTCGTTGAATGTGATTGGCTCTCCCGTGGCCGGGTCGTTGCCCATCGAGGTCCAG
>NZ_JBFAPH010000072.1:0-21176 GCF_040675635.1 Streptomyces sp. NPDC049577 | reverse complement strand
GGGTCGTCCTCCAGCCGGCCGAGCCGTTCCATCGTGCTGCCCACGAGGTCCGGGTGGAGATGGAGCGGGGTGACGGCGCCGTAGGCCGCGGTGAGACGAGCCGCCCGCGCCGGGCCCGTAGAACATGAGCCGGCCGGCGGCCTCGGCCTCGACGAACACCGCGTTGTACGCCTCGCGGACCGAGGCCAGCGGGTGGCTGAGGGGGATCATCGCCGGGTGCACGCGCGCGGTGACCGAGCGGCCGTCGGCGGCGCGCTCGCAGATGGCCAGCAGCTTGATGGTGCAGCCCATCTGCTTCGCGGAAGCGAAGTCCGCCGCGGTGACCTCCGTCATGCCCTCGCGGTAGACGTCGTCCAGCCGGACCCGGGTGTGGAAGGCGATGCCGGCCAGGATCGCGGCCTTGGCGGCGGCGTCGAAGCCCTCGACGTCGGCGGTCGGGTCCGCCTCGGCGTAGCCGAGGGCGGTGGCCTCGTCGAGCGCCTCGGAGTAGCCGGCGCCGCTGGAGTCCATCTTGTCGAGGATGAAATTGGTGGTGCCGTTGACGATGCCCAGCACGCGGTTCACCTTGTCGCCGGCGAGGGACTCGCGCAGCGGCCTGACCAGCGGGATCGCGCCGGCGACGGCGGCCTCGTAGTACAGGTCGGCGCCATGGGCCTCGGCGGCGGCGTGCAGGGCGGCACCGTCCTGGGCGAGCAGCGCCTTGTTCGCGGAGACCACGCTGGCGCCGTGCTCGAAGGCGGTGGTGATCAGGGTCCGGGCCGGCTCGATGCCGCCGATGACCTCCACGGCCACGTCGATGTCACCGCGTTTGACCAGCGCGGTGGCGTCGGTGGTGACCAGCTCCGCGGGCACGCCCGCGCGCACCCGGTCGGGACGCCGGACGGCGATGCCGGCCAGCTCGACCGGGGCTCCGACGCGTGCCGCGAGGTCGTCCGCGTGCGTCGTCATGATGCGCGCCACCTCTGAGCCGACCACTCCACAGCCCAGCAGCGCCACTTTCAGCGGACGCGTACGCATCATCCGACCTCGTTTCCTCTACTTCTTCGGTACTGCACAGTCTCACTCACCGAACGGGGGCTTTCCGCCCCCCGTCCAGTATCCGAGATCTTTGTCCCGCGGGCGGACGCCCGCGGGACTTCGTTCGCTCTTCGTTGGCTCTTCGTTGGCTCTTCGTTCGCTCTTCGTTCGCGACTCAGCCGACGTCGAGCCGGAGAAGGTCCTCTTCCGTCTCCCGACGGACGATCACCCGCGCCGCGCCGTCGGACACCGCGACGACGGGCGGGCGCAGCGCGTGGTTATAGTTGCTGGCCATCGAGCGGCAGTAGGCGCCGGTGGCGGGCACGGCCAGCAGGTCACCGGGGGCGACGTCGGCGGGCAGGAAGGCGTCGCGCACGACGATGTCGCCGGACTCGCAGTGCTTGCCGACCACGCGCGAGAGCATCGGCCCGGCGGTGGAGGTACGGGAGACGAGCGCGACGGAGTACTCCGCGTCGTAGAGCGCGGTACGGATGTTGTCGGACATGCCGCCGTCCACGCTGACGTATGTCCGCAGGCCCGGCAGCTCCTTGACCGTGCCCACCTCGTACAGCGTGAAGGCCGTCGGCCCGACGATCGCGCGCCCGGGCTCGACGGACAGCCGCGGCACGGCCAGACCGGCGGCGGCGCACTCGCGAGTGACGATCTCGCGCAGCGCCCGGGCGATCTCGTGCGGCTCGCGCGGGTCGTCCTCGGAGGTGTAGGCGATGCCGAGCCCGCCGCCGAGGTCGATCTCGGGCAGCTCGACGCCGTGCTCGTCCCGCACCTGCGCCAGCAGGCCGACGACGCGGTGCGCGGCGACCTCGAAGCCGGAGGTGTCGAAGATCTGCGAGCCGATGTGGGAGTGGATGCCGATGAGCTCCAGCCCGTCCAGCTTGAGCGCGCGCCGCACGGCCTCGGCGGCCTGGCCGCCGGCGAGCGGGACGCCGAACTTCTGGTCCTCGTGGGCGGTGGCGATGAACTCGTGCGTGTGCGCCTCGACGCCGACCGTCACCCGGATCTGCACGCGCTGGCGCTTGCCCATCCGCTCGGCGATGTGCGCGACGCGCGCGATCTCCTGGAAGGAGTCGAGCACGATCCGTCCGACCCCGGCCTCGACGGCGCGGGTGATCTCCTCGGCGGACTTGTTGTTGCCGTGCAGGGCGATGCGCTCGGCGGGCATGCCGGCGGCGAGCGCGGTGGCCAGTTCGCCGCCGGAGCAGACGTCGAGGTTGAGGCCCTCCTCGGTCAGCCAGCGCACGATCGCGCGGGAGAGGAAGGCCTTGCCGGCGTAGAAGACGTCGGCGTCCTCGCCGAACGCCTCCTTCCAGGCCCGGCAGCGGGCACGGAAGTCGTCCTCGTCGAGGAAGTAGGCGGGCGTGCCGAACTCCTCGGCCAGGTCGGTGACCTTGATTCCGCCGACGGTGACGACGCCGTCCCCGGCGCGCGCGACGGTTCGGGACCACACGCGCGCGTCGAGCGCGTTGAGGTCGGCGGGCGGCACTGTGCTTCCTACGGAACGCCCCTCGGGAAGGACGTCGGCGTAGCGGGGCCCGGCGGGGTGGGCGGAACGGCTCATGGTGGCGATCCCCTTACAGATGTGCGGGTGCGGTGATGCCGAGCTGGTGCAGGCCGTCGGCGAGCACCGTGCCCGTGGCCTCGGCGAGGGCCAGCCGGGCTCGGTGGACGGCCGAGGGTTTCTCGTCCCCGCGCGGCAGGACGGGACACTCGGCCTGCCATCTCAGATAGGCGTCGGCGACCCGCTCCAGATGCCGGGCGAGCCGCTCGGGCGCGCGGGCGGCGGTGACGCGCTCGTGGTCGGCGAGCGTGCCGAGCAGCGTGCTCTCGTCCTCGCCGTAGGGCCCCGGCTCGGGGGCGAACCCGAGGTCGGCGGCGTTGCGCAGCAGCGCCCGGGTGCGGGCGTGGGCGTAACGGACGCGGAAGAGGGGGTTGCTCTCCCGCTGCACGAGGAGCCCGGCACGGTCGGTGCCGGGCGGGCACGTCAGACTCCAGCGGGCGGCGTCGGCGCCGAGCCGAGCGGTGAGCGCGGCGGGCGGCCTGAGGCCCAGCGGCTCGCTGTTCGCCCCGCTCCGCAGCAGCTCCCCCACCAGCTCGGTGTGCGATCCCCCGTCCAGCGTGATGTTGAGGAATCCCGGGTCGGCGATCTCGACCCGGGCGATGCCGGGTTCGCGCGCGAGCCGCCGGCCCAGCACCTCGGCGATCTCCCGGGCGGGCCGCCCGGTCTCGCGGGCCAGCCGCAGGGCGACGTTGGTCGCGTAGTCCCCGCACCCCGGCCGGGGCGGCACCCGGACGGTGACCCGCGTCGGCACGGCGTCCGGCAGCTCGGCTGCCTCCACGGCACGGCGCACGGTGTGCAACACGGTGCGGGTGAGATCGGCGGGGGTCACAGGGGCAAGCCTAGAGCCTGGCCGGCGGTTGCTTCGTCGGAGCGGCGGCCCCGGGCGCGGGTGACGCTAGGCGGGCGCGCTACGCGCGTCCACCCCGGGCGCGGCAGCCTCCGGCCCCCCGACCGCATCCCCCACCAGCCGACGCACCAACCGCACCATCTCGGCCGGCTCGAACGGCTTGGCCAGAAACGCATCCACCCCCGCGGCCCGCCCGCCGTCCAGCTCCGGCTGCGTGCACGCACTGATGATCGCGATGGGTATGTCCCGCGTCCGCGCATCGGCCCGCAGCCGCGCGGCCGTCCGCAACCCGTCGAGCCGGGGCATCACCACGTCCAAGGTGACCACGTCGGGCCGCACCCGGTGCACGATCTCCAGACACTCGGCACCATCGGCCGCGGTCACGACCTCGAACCCTTCGAGTTCGAGATTGACCCTGATCAACTGCCGGATGACCCTGTTGTCGTCGACAACAAGGACCCGGCCGGACAAGCCAGGCACACCCCGAGAGTAGGGGCGCCCACCTCCCCGCGTCCGGCTTTTCCCCACTTCCACCCCGCGCGAGCGAGCGCTCCCACGTTTTCGATCACTGTTGCCGGACACCCTCCCGGAGCTGGTAATGTTCTACCCGTCGCCGCGAGCGCAGGCCGCGAGCGGGAGACACGCCCCCGTAGCTCAGGGGATAGAGCAACGGCCTCCGGAGCCGTGTGCGCAGGTTCGAATCCTGCCGGGGGCACTCGCCGCATCCTAGGAACGTTCCGAGGATGACCAGGGCGGATGCCGACAACAAAGCCCCGGACTCAGTCCCACTGAGTCCGGGGCTTTGTCGTTGTCTGTCGCTGGTTACGCGTGAGTGGCGCGTGAGCCGCGTCGGGCGACCGACGGTCAGGTGCCCGGCTCTTGGTCCCACCCCATGGCCTTCTCGATCTTCCTGTTGTTGTCCTCCTCTACGCACAGGAACTGGACGACCCGATCGTCAGCGCCTACACCCTTCAGCGCCGGAGCAACATCGCAGCCGAGGCCGGGCAGGCCGGCCACGGCATCGGCCTCGCCAATGCAGCCGCCCGGAACCTGGGGAGGCTGCCTCACCGGGTTCAGGCAATCGTTCTGCGAGCCCTTGCCAACGCCCAGTCCCTTCTCGGCGAGGCCGACGAGTGCGCGCATGCACGCTCGACCGGGCCCGAGAGGCTGCCGAACGAGGTGTCGGCGACGACGACAGGTTCGCCATGTACTGCACGCCGTTGTACGTCGAAATGGAAGCGGCGACGTGCTGCGTCCCACTCCGCCGGCCGGAGGCGGCGATCCCGACGTTCGTCGAGAGCCTGAAGAACTGGCCGGAGGAGCAGGAGCGCGACCGGGGCCTGTGCCTGGCGCGACTGGCCTCCGCCTACGCCCTGGCGGAAGACATGGAGAACGCCCATGCGGCGGCCCTCCAGGCGATCGACATAGCGAGGGCGACAGGCTCAGCGCGCATCCGGGACGAGCTGTTCAGGCTTCAAGGGCACCTTGCGCGTTGGCGGAAGCTGGTGGAGGTTGCGGAGTTGAACCGCAGGTTGGGCACTATGAGAAGTGCCTGAGCCTGCCGCTCGAAGGAGCCTCGTGAACCTGCTGCCGACGCCACCACCGATGTCCAGGAGCAAGCCCCGAGCGTCGCCGTCCTCCCCGTCGGGTCGTTCGAGCAGCACGGTCCATACCTGCCGCTGATCACGGACACGGCGATCGCCTGCATCATCGCGCGCGAGCTCGCGACTCAGTACCCGGTGCTGGTCCTTCCGCCGATCACGGTGTCGTGTAGCCACGAGCACGGGACGTGGCCCGGCTCAGTGAGCATCAGCGCGCGGACGCTGTACTCAGTGGTGGACGACATCCGGCAGTCACTGGAGCGCTCGGAGATTCGGAAGCTCGTCATCGTCAACGGCCACGGTGGCAACTACGTGCTCTCGAACATCGTCCAGGAGGCGAACGTCGTCGAACCGCGGATGTCGCTCTTCCCGCTGAGCAGCGACTGGCGCCGCGCCCGCGAACACGCCGGCCTGACATCCGACGCCCATAGCGACATGCACGCGGGCGAAATCGAGACGTCCATCCTGCTGCACGCGGAACCGCTCCTCGTACGCCCGGGCTACGAGACAACCGACCATGACGGCGGCGAACGCCGTTTTTTGCTGACTCTGGGTATGGCCGGCTACAGCGCGACAAGGCGGGGCCGTCCTCCGGGCCGACGCTCCTGTCTACGCCCCGTTTCGGACCGGCCGCCAGCCACGCTCCCGGCGGTGGAGGGTTATTTAACGGGCAGGCCCCCAGACTGCCTGACGCGCCAGAAGCTTACGTGTCCGTGATCTCTCGCCGTGGCAGCTCCCGCCCAGAGCCGCTCCACCGACCTTGCGTGCAGCTCTACCGGCGCAAGAACGGAAGGTGAGACAGCAGCGTGCGCGCGCTGTTCCGTCGTTGATCAGCGGACCCAGTGAACAAGAGCACCCAGGCGGCCGCGGCGAAACCCAAGGCGCTCAGCACAGCGATCAGGGCGATCGCCCCAGCCAACCAGGCGACACCCCAAGCGGACATGCCGATATTTGCGACGAATGAGAGTGAACCGACTGTTGCCCAAACTACGGACGATCAAGGGAGGGGCTCGTGCTGTGCGTCGCTCGCCTGACTGCCGCGATTCATGCCTAGACTCCCACGGCACTGCCCCACGTCCTGACCGCTACATCTGAGCGCAACGGGAAGGACGCGGGCCCCAGGAAACCTTGACCATTTATGCAGGGTGACGTGGGCACCCCAGCGGTGACAGGCGTACGCGACTTACCTAAGCAGACTCAATCGTGGCCGGCGCGCTCGTAGGGACCGATGAGCCCTCGAGCCGTTGCACTTCCGCTCCACTGTCCGGTGTCCGGCAGCTCCCCAGCCCGAAGGGCTGGAACACGAAGGGCGGCCTCTCATGCTCCAGCGCGAACACACAGCCGGAGGGCCACCATGGAAGCCACAGCCCTCTCCCGGCGGAGCCAGGCAAGGTCATAGCCGCGGCAGCGGCTTCCTTCTTACGGCAATACTCTCCTACTACGCATTACCAGTCATTAAGCGCTGCTCGCAGGAATGGCAAGGCACCGGCCCCAGATATCGTCGCGCAGACGTAGAAATGACCAGTGTCCGCGACATAGATCGGGGTTTCCTCCTCCTTGAACTTTACCGCCACAGCGGGCTGGACTTTCAATTCAATCCATCCATCGATCCACTCCGTCGACAGCATTTCTGGGAGAAAGTTCCCTATGAGTTCTACCGAAAATGAGTCGAATGATAGATCGCAGGTCGCGCGAGCCCCTAGCCAGTCGAAGCAGTAGTCAACGGGGCGCTCCAGAATGCCAGAGGTAGCCTTCAAAAACCACCACACCACCTCTCGATAGTCTTCGCATTCATCAAGAGATGGAGGCTCTGCACCGTCATGCTCAACAGCATTCCTCAATCGATTCATGCGCCTAAGCATCCTTTGGCGAACCAACCCGAGGTCCTCCAGGACCCCTAACCATCCACGCTGCCTAGCTCCAGGAAAATTCCTGAGAGAATAAAGTTGATCCAGGTGCTCTAGACGCACTTGCATAGCCCTTTTCAGAGCGAGGACGCCGTCGACAAGGTCATACTTGACGCGAAAATTATCCAGCCGGTATTCCGCATGCCTAAAGGACTCTTCGGCGCGCATCTTCATAACGATGTCTTGATCACTTAGACCGGCGGTGCCGCGCCCGTCGATGAAGAGATCACTCAAATCACCAGTGAGCCACCATCCACTGTTTGCACACACACGCGTATCGTAGCCAGTAGTCATGATCGGTGCGGGGTAAATTTCGTCTTGAACGCTCCATGACTGACCCGAGCTGCCATGGACGGACGATCTGAGCAATGCGGGTAGTTCAGCCATCCTGGCCTGGCTTCTCAGACCCGGCCCGAGTGAGTGGCGCGTGAGCCTGGCTGCCGCTTCGGCCCATTGCCGCATCTGCCCAAGTCCGGCCCAATCGTCGAAGCCGGGTTCAACACGGCCTCCGCAGCCGCGTGCGCAGGTTCGAATCCGGCCGGGGGCACGCATTCACCCTGGTCGGCCAGGGCGCTTCCCGAGTGCCCATCAGCCCGCGTCCGGCCACCGCTCAGGAGGCGAAGGCGGCTCCGGCTCGTTCCGTTCCGCCTGCCGCGCGTTTTCCCCTCGCAGGGCCGTCAGCCACGGCCACAGATCCGGCAGTGGCTGCTCCGGGCAGGCCAAGCGGTGCTCGATTCGGCACCGCTGGAACTGATCCGGGGAGGCGGACCCCGTAGACGGTCACCCGTCCATCGGACAGCTCGATCCACCGGTGCTCCGCCGGCACCGTGTGAGCCAGTGGAGCCATGTCCGGTTCCAACATCACCCAGTCATGCTCAAGCGTCGGTACCCGATCCTGCGGTAGGCCGCAGTACGGGCAGCGCGACTGTCCGCTGCCCAGCCGACGCGGCGTCTTCTCCAAAGCCCCCATGGGACGAGGGTCGGCAGCTCGGCGGCCGGTGCGTAGAGCGCAGACCAGACGGGATAGCTGGGGCAGTCCTGCGCTGATGAAACGCAATACGGCGCGGCAGGTACAACCGGCAACTACCGGCCGAGGAAACGTGGCGGAGACACGACGAAGCCCACGGCTCGACAGCCGGTGGCCACTGAGCAGGCCGGTTCGGTGAGGCGCCCGTCGATAAGAGGGCGTACCTGGAATCCCGGGTAACCCTGTGCGGAGGGACCGGGCAAGCCGTCCCGGGCGGTCACAGGCCGTGAGTCGCGAGACAGACGCCTGCGACGAGGGCCCAGCCTCGTACCTGAAGTCGAGCCTCGGGCATGCTCAGTCGCATGAGCGCCTACAGCAGCGATCTGGATCTGAAGGTCACCGATGCCACCGGTAACGGCGTCGAGGTGGACGTAGCAACGAACATGCTGAACGGCACCGTACGACTGTCAGTGCTGTGGACCCAGGAAATCCTCCTGCACCCGGACGACGCCGAACGGGTAGCCCAGTCGCTGCTACGAGCTGCCGAGCACGGCCGCCGCATCGCACAGGCCGATTCGGGCCCTGCGTGATCAGCTCCACCAAGCTCGTCGGCGGTAGGCGCACAACGGGGCGGGAACCGCCCCCGTCACTCCCCCGTCGTCCCCCGCCCCGCCGGGCGGATCGGTTGGTAGGGGAGCCAGCCCGCCTGGACGGCCAGGACGCCCGCCTCGAAGCGGCTGCGGGCGCCCAGGCGTTCCATGAGGGCCGTCGCTATGCGGCGGGCCGTGCGCTGGGAGACGCCGAGGCGTTTGGCTATGGCGTCGTCCGTGCGGCCCTCCGCCAGGAGGTGGATGGTGGCGGCTTCCTGGCCGGTCAGGCCCAGGTCGTCGCGGGCAGGGGCCTCGCCCAGGGGCTGGGCGGTGGACCAGACGTTGTCGAACAGGGCGCACAGAGCCGTGAGCATGCCCTGGGCGGTCAGGACGACCGCGCAGGCGGCGGTCTCCTCGCTGTTGACGGGGAGGACCGCCGTCGCGCGGTCGATGATGATCATGCGGGTGGGGAGGGACGGCACCGTGCGGATCTGGCCGCCCAGGTCGGTGAGCCACTGTGCGTAGGTGACGCTGGCGGGGCTGTTGCGCACGCTGTCGAGGTAGATGGTGCGCATGCGCACGCCGCGGCCCAGCAGTTGCCGGTCGAGGGGGCGGGCGGCCTCCAGGTTGTCCTCGGTCTGGGCGCCGTCGGGGCTGAAGGCCATCACCTCCTCGCGCACGTCGCGGGTGAGGGTGGCGAGCCGGTCGCGGATGGCGTCGAGGCCCACGAGTTGTTCGCCGCCCAGGGAGGCGTGCGTGGAGCGCTGGTCCGCGTACTCGGCGATGAGCTGCGCGGCGACGACGCGGGACTCCTCAAGGCGCTGCTGCTGCGCCGCGAGCTGGGCCTGCTGGCGGGACATCAGGATGTCCAGGCCGATCTCGGGCGAGACCGCGCGGCACTCGCCCTGGCGCTCGGCCGAGGGACGGACCAGCGACAGCTCGCTCAGGATGTCGAGTCCGTGTCGCACATCGCTTTCGGACATACCCAGGTGCTCGGCCAACGCGGCCACTCCCGCACCCGGTATGGCCAGCATCCCGCGGTAGACCCGCTCGGATCTGGCGTCCAGTCCCAGCGTGTCCAGCATTGTCGGCCCCCCGGCAACTCGCCCCTCAACAACCTCTCGATCATTGCATGCCTTTTACCCGGCCGAGTAGCCAGATCCGCTTCCGTTCGTGGCCGGAAGCGGCCATGGACCAAACCGTTCCGTTTATTCGTCTGGTCGTTGCACGGAACGCGTTGGAACAGTGGTCGGCATGTATCTCGTGCACGCCAGCCTGCGCGGGCCACGGAGAGCGGAATTTCCCGTTCACGCCGGCGCGCTGGTTCTCTCCCAGGCCGATCCCCTCGACCGCATCGAACACGTGGTGACCCATGCCCACGCCGTGCCGCATCCCGTCCTGGGGCTGTACGTGCTGGCCGAACGACTGGAGGACGCGGAGGCGCGGGCGGCCGGGGTGTGCCGGCGCGCCGTCGAGCGCTGCCCGGAGCTGTCCGGCTGGGAGCTGGTGAGCGCCCAGGTCCCGCTGCTCACGCTCTACGAAGACCTGCCGTCGTCCGGGCTGGACTGATCCGGTCACGGCCCAATCGGTCCACCGATCTGGTCTTCCAACCCCCCTGACCTGGGACGAAGCTAAGACGTGTCAGCCGGTGAACGGCTGGCGGACAGCCGGAAGGGCCTCACCGCGGGAGGCCGGGACCGGCCACGCCACGGACACGTCGCCCTCTTGGAAGGGCCCTCCGGAAGGACTTCGAAATGATCCGCATCCGTATCGCCCAGGCCACCGCGGTCCTCGCCCTCGCGCTCGGCTCCGCCGCCCTCGTCCCCGCCGCCGCCCACGCCGACACGGCGACCGACCCGGTCGCCGGCACCGCGCGGACGACTCAGACCGTGCAGTCCGACACGCCCGCGGACCCCTCCATGGGCTGGCAGTCCATGGGCTGGCAGTAAGCCGCGCGGGCACCGGTCCGGTCACCGGTGACGGAATTGCGCCCGGCAATTTCCGGGCCTCGGCAAGGGCCCACTGGACGCGCCGACTTCGCACCGACTTCGCACGGACTTCGCACCGAGTTCGCGGACTTCTCAGACCTTGGGAAACGCGAACACATATCCCTCCGCCTTGAGCCACGGAACGATCTCCTCCAGCGCGGCCACCGTCTGACTCCGGTCGCCTCCGCCGTCGTGGAAGAGCACGATCGGGCCGTTCGGAACCTCCTTCTTCACCGTCTCGACAATGGCCTGCGTTCCCGGCCGTTTCCAGTCGTTCGTGTCGACGTTCCAGCCGAGCGGCCGCATGCCGTGGGCGGCGGCCACGCCGCGGCTGTAGGGGGTGAAGGCGCCGCCCGGTGCGCGGTAGTAACAGACCGGAGCGCCGCCGGCCGCTTCGCTGATCATCTTCTGGGCGTCGAGGATCTGCCGGCTCTGGTAGTCCTCGGACCGCTTGTCCATCTCGGTGTTGTGGTCGACGGAGTGGTCGCAGAGGCGGTGACCGTCGGCGACGACCTTCCTGACGAGGTCGGGACGGGCCTTCGCCTGCGGGCCGATCATGCAGAAGGTGGCCTTGGCGCCGTACTTCTTGAGGACGGCCAGGACCTTGGGGGTCCAGACCGGGTCGGGGCCGTCGTCGATCGTGAGGGCGACCGTCTTCCCGCCGCCCTCCGTCTCATGGGCTATCGAGGACGACACGGGGCCGCTCGGCGCGGACGCGCCGGGTGCACCGGACACGCCGGGTGCACCGGGCGCGGCGGGTGCGCCGGGCGTGGCAGGGGTGTTGGCCCCCGGCGCACGGTCGCCCTTGTCCTGGGCCGGGCCGCGGCCCCGGGAGGCGCTGCCCGCGTCCTCGCCGGCCACGGCCAGGGATCCCGATATCACCGCTGCGAACGCCAGGACGGACGCGGCCCCGATCGCGATGTGCCTCCTGCGGGCGGACTGTCGAGCCATGAGCTTCCCACTCCCTCGCGCATCTGCCCTGTACTTGCCCCGGTAGACGACGACTTACCGCAAGCCGTTCCGTACTGAGCCATCGCTCACAGAAACACGACAAAAGACGCACGACTCCGATGGAAAACTCGCCGGAAACGCACCGCCGTTATGCTTCCGCGATCGTCGTCTCCACCTCGGCGCGACGGGCCTCCTCCTCGGCCGCGAAGCGTTCGGCGTCGAGCCGCTCGGCGATCTCCTCGTCCTCGGCCATGAGCAGATCGAGGTTGGAGTCGCCCATCTCGAAGACGCCCATGTCCACATAGGCCCGCTGGAGTCGTTCGCCCCACAGGCCGATGTCCTTCACACACGGCACGATCCGGCTGAACAGCAACCTGCGGAACAGCTGAAGGAATTCGGACCGCTCGACGAGCTCACCGGCCTCCCGGGCCGGGATGCCGAAGTCGGTCAGGACCTGCTCGCCCCGCAGCCGGTCGCGCATCAGGTAGCAGCCCTCGATCACGAACTCCTCGCGCTCGCGGCGCTCGGCGTCGGTCAGCTCCTTGTAGTAGTCGCGCAGCGCCATGCGGCCGAAGGCCACGTGCCGGGCCTCGTCCTGCATGACGTAGGCGAGGAGCTGCCGCGGCAGCGGCCGGTTCGTGGTGTCGCGCAGCATGCCGAAGGCCGCGAGGGCGAGGCCCTCGATGAGCACCTGCATGCCGAGGCAGGGCAGGTCCCAGCGGGAGTCGCGCAGGGTGTCGTCGAGCAGGGCGCGCAGGCTGCCCTCGACGGGGTGGACCATGCCGACCTTCTCGTGCAGGAAGCGGCTGAAGATCTCGACGTGCCGGGCCTCGTCCATGGCCTGGGTGGCCGCGTAGAACTTCGCGTCCAGGTCGGGTACGCACTCGACGATGCGCGAGGCGCACACGAGCGCGCCCTGTTCGCCGTGCAGGAACTGGCTGAACTGCCAGGAGGCGAAGTGGCGGCGCATCTCGCGCCGGTTCTGCTCCCCCATCCGGTCCCAGTGCGGGGTGCCGTGCACCACGAGGTGCTCGTCGGGGACGCCGAGGGGGTCGTACGGATCGACCTCCGCGTCCCAGTCGATGCGCCGGGTGGCGTCCCACTGCTTGTCCTTGCCCTTCTGGTAGAGGGCGAGGAGGCGTTCACGCCCGTCCCCGTAGTCCCAGTGGAAGCGGGCGGCGCCGTCCGCGGGGACCTCCCAGCCGGTTTCGCCGGGGTCGTGCACATAGAGCTCGCGTGTCGGCCGTTTCGTCATCGGTACCTCCTGAGTCCACGACGAGCCGTGAAGGCAGGCTCACACGGCGTCACCGACCGGTCAATGAGCGGTCACCGGAATGCCGGGGAGCTCCGTCCGACGGGTAAGGCGGACGCCGGGGGATTGACGTCCTTGCTGACACACAGTCTCATAAGGAGGTGACCTCGGGTAACCCACTCACGAGAGCGTCCGCCATGACGACCACCACGCAAACTCCCCCGCCCCACGACGCGTTGGGCCCCCTGCAGGACCGCGAGCGGGTCGCCGAGCGGCTACTGGCGTCCTCCGCCCGGCACTCCTTCGACCCGGACACCGAGCTCGACTGGGACGCCCCGCCCGTGGAGGGCAAGTGGTACTGGCCCCCGGAGCTGGTCTCCCTCTACGGCACCCCGCTGTGGCGGCGCATGCCGGAGGAGCAGCGGATGGACCTGGCCCGGCACGAGGCAGCCGCCCTCGCCTCCCTCGGCATCTGGTTCGAGATCATCCTGATGCAGCTGATGACCCGGCACATCTACGACATGCCGGTGACCAGCGCCCACGTCCGGTACGCACTGACGGAGATAGCCGACGAGTGCCGGCACTCGAAGATGTTCGCCCGCATGATCGAGAAGGGCGGCGCGCCCGCCTATCCCGTCTCGCGGCTGCACCACAACCTCGCGCGCGTCCTGAAGACCGTCTCCACCACGCCCGGTTCGTTCGCCTGCACCCTGCTGGGCGAGGAGATCCTCGACCACATGCAGCGGCTGACCTTCCCCGACGAGCGCGTCCAGCCGCTGGTGCGCGGCATCACCCGGATCCACGTCGTGGAGGAGGCGCGGCACGTGCGGTACGCGCGGGAGGAGCTGCGCCGCCAGATGGTGACGTGCTCGCGCTGGGAGGCGGAGCTGACCCGGCTCAGCGCGGGCCAGGCGGCCCGCGTCTTCTCGGTCGCGTTCGTCAACCCCGCCGTCTACTCCGCGGTCGGCCTGGACCGGCGCGAGGCCGTCGCCCAGGTGCGGGCGAGCGGCCACCGGCGCGAGGTGATGCAGGCGGGCGCCCGCCGGCTGACCGACTTCCTGGACGAGACAGGACTGCTGCGCGGCGCCGGCCGAAGACTGTGGCGGAGCTCCGGCCTGTTGCCCTGAGCGCTCCGCGCAGGGTCCCGGGCTGCCCTGCCCAGAGCCTGTCCGACGGATCGCGGCGAGCGCGTGGGTTGCGGCGGGCAGTTCTTCCACCGCGGCGACGGCGAGCGGCCACGGCGTGCCGGACCGGCGGTGTCCGAACCGGGCCGCCGCCCGCGAAGAGCCGCCGGACACGCCCCAGACCCCGGGGGGCGCCCCCGCCCGGAGCCTGTCCGACGGGTCACGGCCAGCGCGTGGGCCGGGGCTCGCTCAAGCCGCCGGACCCTCGCCGTAGCGGCTCTTCACCATTGCGGCGGGCAGTTCCCCTCCCACCGCGACGGCGAGCGGCCACGGCGTGCCGGACCGGCGGTGTCCGCACCGGGCCACGCCCCCGGCGAAGATCCGCCGTCCCCGTGGCGCAGGGCCTTGGCCCGAGGTCAGGGCGGCCGGGGCGGCCTTCGGCCGTTACCCTGCGGAGCATGAACGGCAGCGGAACAGCCCCCACGGCCTCGACGCCGGCCGAGCGTCCCGCCGACCGCCCCACCGCCCGTGCAGCCGCCCGCCCCGCGTACCGCAGGCTGAGCGTCGCCGAGCGCCGCGCCCAGCTGATAGCCACCGCCCTGCGGCTGTTCGCCCACCGCGCGCCGCAGGACGTCTCGCTGGACGACGTCGCCGCCGCGGCCGGGGTCTCCCGTCCGCTGGTGTACCGCTACTTTCCCGGCGGCAAGGCGCAGCTGTACGAGGCCGCCCTGCGCAGCGCCGCCGCCGAGCTGGAGCTGTGCTTCGCCGAGCCGCACGCCGGCCCGGTCACCGGCCGGTTGTCCGCGGCCCTCGACCGCTATCTGGCCTTCGTCGACGAGCACGCCACCGGCTTCAGCGCCCTGTTGCGCGGCGGCAGCGTCGCGGAGACCTCCCGGACGGGCGCGATCGTCGACGAGGTGCGCCGGGCGGCGGCCGAGCAGATCCTGCGGCATCTGACCGAGTCCGACCCGGGGCGGCGGCTGCGGATGATGGTGCGCACGTGGCTCGCGGCCGTCGAGGCGGCGTCGCTGATCTGGCTGGACGAGGACAGGCGGCCGAGGGCGCCGGAGCTGCGCGACTGGCTGGTCGACCAGTTCGTGGCGGCCCTTGTCGCGACGGCCGCCGCCGACGAGCAGACGGCCGGCGTGCTGCGCGCGGCGCTCGCCCTGGAGCCCGCCGACGGCCCCGCGGGCCTGCTGGCCCGCCGGCTCTCCGCGCTGGTCCCGGACGCGGCGGCCCATCTGCTGTGACCGCGGCCCCGGCCCGCCGCGCGCGGGCCGCCGGGGCCGGCGGAGACTGGTGACGTGAGAAGCGAGAAGACCCCCTTCGTGGGCGGGCCCATGGACGGGCGGGTGCTGCCGGTGCTCGTCGGGCTCAACGGGCTGCCGCCCAAGACGTACGAGATCCCGGTGCCGGACGAGGAGGGCGGGGCCCCGGTCGTCCTGGTCTACCGGCGCGTCCCGGCGGCCACGACGCGACGGCTCGGGCTGCCGAAGGGCTGGAAGTACGAGTACGACCCGGAGGGCCGGCCCGGCGGCCGTCCCGGGTGGCCCTGGTCGCGGCCGGCCGGGTGACGGACGGCCCGCCGCCGGGGTGAGAGGCCGTGCCGCACACCCGGATCCGGCTGATTGTCCTACCGCGCGTGGCACGATCCTCCCGGGCGGCGACCGCGGCCGCCCACCGGAGGTGAAGCCGTGTCAGGACGCCTGCGCCGGGGACTGTTCCGCGCGGCGGCGCTGCTCGCCGCCGTCCCGCTCGTCCTGCCCCCCGCGCCGCCCGCGCAGGCCGTACCGGCCGTACCGGCCGGCGTGCCACCCGGCCAGCCGGTCAGCGCGCTGCTCACCCGGCTGCGGGCGCTGTACCTGCGGGCGGAGGAGGCGGCCGAGAGCTACCGGGCGATCGACGAGAAGCTGCGCCGGCAACGGGCCGAGGCGGACCGGATCGACGAGGAGCTGGCCGACGCGCGGATCGCCCTCGACGACGGCCGCAACGCGGCCGGGCGCCTCGCGCGGGAGCAGTACCGGGGCACGTACGGCGGCCCCTTCTCCCCCGCCCTGGCCTTCCTGCTGACGGCCGACGCGCGGCAGGCGCTGGACCGCGATCACCTGCTGGACCGCGAGGCCGTGCGGCGGGCCGGCGTCCTCGCCCGGCTGTCGGACGGCGAGCGGCGGACGGCCTGGCTCGCCTCGCGGGCCAGGGACGCGCTCAACGAGCAGCTGACCCTCGCCGCCGCCCGCAGGCGGCAGCGGGACACCGTCCGGGAGCGGCTGTCGGAGGTGGAGCGGCTGCTGGCGTCGCTGACCGGCGACCAGCTGGCCGAGCTGCGCCGGGCCGAGGAGCGGGACACGGATCTGCCCCGGCGCCGGCTGCTCACCGCCCGCCCCGTGGTTCTCCCCCGGGGCCCCCGGCCACCCGCGGCACCCCGCGGACGGCCGGTCGCTCACCTCCCGCGCGCCGTACCGCCGGCCGTCCCGTCCCGCGCGCCGGCGGAGGCGCCCGAGCAGTGAGCGGCGACGTGGGCCAGGTACTCCTCGGCCCGCGCGGCGTCGTAGAACCAGTCCTCGAAGTCGGCCGGGTCGTCGAAGCCGTTGGCGAACCGGTCGGCGACCGGCTGGAGCACACCCGCCGCGTCGATGAGCCGGCGGACATGGCCGGGCGGCGGTGCGAGCATGGTGTTGGTCCACCGGGTGGCATGCCGGGCGGACTCCCAGTAGCGGGCGAAGGCCGCGCGCATCCACGCCTCGTCGAAGGGCCCGTCGCCGCGTTCGAGGATGGCGGCGAGGTAGGCGGCGGCGCACTTGGCGGCGGAGTTGGCGCCCTGCCCGGTGAGCGGGTCGTTGACGACGACGGCGTCCGCGGCGCCCAGCACCAGGGCGCCCGAGGGCAGCCGGCCGACGGGGTCGCGGACGGCCGGGGCGTAGCGGCCGGTGAGCGTGGCGCCCGCGTCGGTCGGCTCGACCTCGGTGGCGCGGCCGTACTCCCACGGGGCGTACCGCTCCAGCAGTTCCAGGGTGCGGGCCAGGTGCTCGCCGGGGCCATCGACGCCGTGGAAGACGTCGAGGGGGCCGCCGGGCAGGCCCTCCCAGAAGAGGATGTCGGCGCGGCCCGAGGTGGTGAGCGTGGGGATCACCCACAGCTCTCCGGCGCCGGGCACGAGCGTGCAGCGGGCCGTCTCCGCCTCCGGGTGCTCCGGGCAGGGGCCGAGGCCGTGGACGTAGACGAGCGCGAGGGAGCGCTGCGGCGTGGCGTAGGGCGAGCGGGCGGGGTCGCGCGCGAAGAGGGAGACGAGTTCGCCCTTGCCCGCGGCGACGAGCGTGAGGTCGTAGCGGTGGGCGAGGAAGTCGAGGTCGCCGACGGTGGCGGCGTGGATCACCAGCCGGCCGCCGCGCTCGGTGAAGGTCTCCAGCCAGCCGGCCATCTTCAGCCGCTGGTCGACGGACTGGGCGCGGCCGCGCAGCCGGCCGGTCCAGCCGACCAGGCGGCGGGGGCCGGCGGCCGTGTCGCCCGCGACGGACAGGCCGAGGCCCTCGACGCGCGGTACGACGCCCTCCCAGAAGTCCAGGCCGCAGTCGCGCTCGTGCTGGAGCGCGGTGCGGAACATGATCTGGGTCGACATGACCCGCCCGGTGCGGATCTCGTCGGGTGTGCGGTGGGACATGAGGGTGACGTCGTACCCCTTGGCCTGGAGCGCGAGCGCCAGTTGGAGGCCGGACTGGCCGGCCCCGACGATGAGGATCCGTCGCATCGGCCCGTGCTCAGCTCCGCCCGGGGGTGATGTCCAGGGCCCGGCCGACGAGGGTCAGCAGGGTCTCGACGACGGTGACGCGCTCGCGGGCGTCCATCACCAGGACGGGCACCTGCGCCGGCAGGGACAGCGCCTCGCGCACCACCTCGGGCTCGTGCCGGGTGGTGCCCTCGAAGTGGTTGACGGCCACGACGTAGGGCAGCCCGCCGCTCTCGAAGTAGTCCAGGGCCGGGAAGCAGTCGGCGAGCCGGCGGGTGTCGACGAGCACCACGGCGCCGATCGCGCCGCGCACCACGTCGTCCCACATGAACCAGAACCGTTTCTGGCCGGGCGTGCCGAAGAGGTAGAGCACGAGATCGGCGTCGAGGGTGATGCGGCCGAAGTCCATGGCGACGGTGGTCACGGCCTTGTCCGGCACGGCGGTGTGGTCGTCCACGTCCCCGCCGGCGACGGTCATGACGGCCTCGGTGCGCAGCGGGGTGATCTCCGAGACCGAGCCGACGAACGTCGTCTTGCCCACGCCGAAGCCACCCGCGATGACGATCTTGGTGGCGGCGGGGGCGCGGGAGCGGTCGGTCTGCCAGACCTGGGGGCTCTCCTCGGACAGGGTGTCCGGGTGGGCTCCGGCCGGGTCGGCGCCGTCGTCCGCCGCCGTTGCGCGGGCCTGCGTGTCAGAGCCTGCGAAGTCCACTCTGCACCCTTTCGAGCAGCGCGCGGTCGGGCCGGCCGGTGGCGTGGCCGGTGCCGAAGACACGGATCCTTCCCTGGTCGGCGAGATCGCCGAGGAGCACGCGCACGACGCCGAGCGGCATCTTCAGCAGCGCGGCGACCTCGGCGACCGAGCGCAGCCGGCGGCAGAGGCCGACGATGGCGCGCATCTCGGGCAGGGCTCGCACGGCGTGGGCGGCGCAGACCGGTTCCGGCCCGTCGTCGAGCACCGGCGGTGCCGCGACGAAGGTCTCCAGGAGCAGCACCTGTCCCAGGCGGGTGCGTCCGCCGGTGAAGGAGTACGGGCGCACGCGCGCCGTCCGGCGGCCCGGTGCGGCGGGGACGGCTCCGCGGGGCCGGAGGAGTGTCGTGCCGCGTGCGGGGCTCATCCGACCGCCTCCACGGACCGGCGCAGTTCCCTGCGGAGTTCGGGCGTCAGCACGTGTCCGGCGCGGCCGACGAAGAGCGCCATGTGGTAGGCGATGACGCTCATCTCGCAGTCGGGGGCGGCGTGGACGCCCAGCAGCGAGCCGTCGCTGATGGTCATGACGAACAGGCTGCCGCCGTCCATGGCGACCATCGTCTGCTTGACGGTGCCGCCGTCCATCAGGGTGGCGGCACCGGTGGTCAGGCTGCCCAGTCCGGCGACGATGGTCGCGAGGTCGGCGGTCGAGCCGCCCGGCCCGTCCTCGCCGGCGGCCGGCGCGGGCCGGTGTGCCGGGTCGGACGAGAGCAGCAGCAGCCCGTCGGAGGAGACGACGGCGACAGACCGTACGCCGGGCACCTCCTCGACGAGGTCGCTCAGCAGCCAGTGCAGATCACGGGCCTCGGTACTCGGCCCGTAGGCAGTGGTGCCCGTGGTGCCGACGGGGGTGACGGGCGTCGCCCCCTGGGAAAACGCAGTCAACCGCGTGCCTCCTCTACAGTGCCGCCCTCGTCCGGTGCGCCCGCTCGGCGCCGGTCCCGGTCCCTCTCCCGCGCCGTGCCGCGGATGCGCTCGCGCGCGGCGGCCCGTTCGCTCTCCTCCGCGGCCCTGGCCGCTTCCGCCTCGGCGTCGCGCCGTCCGTCGCGGGCGCCCTGCTGGAAGCCGGCGAGTTTGCGGCGCAGGGCGTCCGCGTCCACGCCCTGGCGCACGGTGAGCGGCGCGGGCCGCTGGGGCACGGCCTTGGGGGTGCGCTTGGGCAGGGCCGGGCCCGGCCGGCCGCCTGGCGGGTGTTCGGCGGGCGGGCGTTCCTGGCGGGGTACGGCCGGGCGGGCGTGGCGGGCGGGCGGGGGTGTCCGCAGCTCTTCCGGCACAGTCAGCCGCATGGTCTGCTCGGACACCGCGGAGGTCTGGGGTTCCGCGCTGTCGTGGGGGGCGCGGGGGGTCTGGGGGGCCGGGCCGTCCGCCGGGTGGGGGCGGCGCGCCGGCTCGGGGGCGCGGGACGAACGTCCCGGCAGGACATGGGAGTTGGCCTCGGCGTCGGCGCCCGGCATGGTGACGCGCGGGGCGCCGGCCGAGCCGGGGACCGGTGGGGCGGCGGCCGGGTCGGGAACGGCCGCGGCGTCGGCGGGGAGCAGGTGCGCGGGCAGGACGACGACGGCGGTGATGCCGCCGGGCCGCTGGTCGCGCAGCTGGACGCGCACGCCGTGCCGGGCCGCGAGGCGGGCCACCACGTAGAGGCCGAGGCCCATGACGGGGCGGTCGTCGGGGGCGCCGTCGGCGGGGGGCCGCTCGCCGGTCATGGGACGGCGGGGGTCGGGGTCGGCCTGGGCGAGCAGGCAGTTGAGCTCGTCCAGCCGCTCGGGGGCCATGCCGATGCCCTCGTCCTGGACGGAGAGCATGACCTCGCCGCTCTCCAGGAGCCAGCCGGAGACCTGGACCTGGACGTCGGGCGGGGAGAACGCGGTGGCGTTCTCCAGCAGTTCGGCCACGAGGTGGCTGACGTCGTCGGCGGCGAACCCGGCGAGCTGGGCGCGGGCGGGCAGGGAGTGGATGCGCACGCGCTCGTAACGCTCGATCTCGCTGACGGCCGCGCGCAGGACGTCGAGCAGGGGCACGGCCCCGGCGTGGCCGCCGCCGTGCTCGGCGCCGGCGAGGACCAGGAGGTTCTCGTTGTTGCGGCGCATGCGGGTGGCGAGGTGGTCGAGCTTGAAGAGGGTTTCGAGGCGGTCGGGGTCGGCCTCGTTGGCCTCCATGGACTCGATGACCGTCAGCTGCCGCTCGATGAGGCCGAGGGTGCGCAGGGAGAGGCTGACGTAGGTGGCGTGCACGCGGCCGGTGAGTCCGGCGAGCCGTTCGGCGAGCTCGTGGTGGCGGGCGCGCAGGGCGTCGCGTTCCTGCGCGAGGTCGCGGCGGGCGCCGTCGAGCCGGGTGCGTTCGCCGTCCAGGAGGGCGATGCGCTCGCGCTGCCGGACGACGGTGCCGTGCAGCACGTTGACGGAGCGGGCGATCTCGGCGAACTCGTCGTCACGGCCCTTGAGGGAGACGGGTTCGCGGGCCGCCGGGTCGGTGCTGACGCGGCGGGCGCCGAGCCGCAGTCCGGCGAGGGGCCGGGTGACGGACCGGGTGGAGTGGACGCCCGCGCCGAGGGCCAGGAGCAGGCACAGCGCGGCGAGTCCGGCGCGTACCCGCAGGGCCTGGAGGTCGTGGTCGCGGAGCCGGTCGAGGTGGGCGGAGCGCTCGGCGGTGAGGGCGGTCTCGACCTCGCGCAGGCGGTCGATGCGGGCGGTGAGGAGGGTGCGCAGGGTGCCGGCGGAGCCCTGGTCGGGGGCGGCCGCCGCGGGGGGTGCGGCGGCGAGCCTGTCCAGCCGGGCCTCGGCGGCGGCGTGGAGGCGGGCTGGTAGTCCCGGCGCGTGGCGTTGCTCATGTAGTGCTTGAGGTAGTCCTCGCCGCCGTACAGAGCCACGATCTTGCCGGTCTT
>NZ_JBFAPH010000071.1:0-21183 GCF_040675635.1 Streptomyces sp. NPDC049577 | reverse complement strand
CAGGGACAGGCGGCCGACCACGAACAGACCCATGCGCCGGGAGACGGAGACGTCCACGGTCGGCGGGGAGGCGAGTCGCTCGTTGATCGCCGCGAGGTCCTCGGGCGACAGACCGATGCCGGTGTCGTGGATCTCGACGAGCACCCGGCCGTCGGGCAGCGCGTGACCGGTGACCTTGACCTTGGTCTGCGGCGAGGAGAACGAGGTCGCGTTCTCGAGCAGCTCGGCGAGGAGGTGCACAAGGTCGTTGACGACACGGCCGGCGACCTCGGTCGGCGGCACGCCGCTGAGTTCGATGCGCTCGTACTGCTCCACCTCGGACGCGGCGGCGCGGAGAACGTCGACGAGCGGGACGGGCCTGGTCCACCGGCGGCCCGGCTCCTCACCCGCGAGGACGAGGAGGTTTTCGCCGTTACGGCGCATACGGGTCGCGAGGTGGTCCAGACGGAACAGCGAGGAGAGCTGGTCCGGGTCGGCCTCGCGGCTCTCGAGTTCGGAGATCAGGGACAGCTGACGCTGGATGAGACCCTGGCTCCGGCGCGAGAGGTTGGTGAACATCGCGTTGACGTTGCCACGGAGCAGGGCCTGCTCGGCGGCGAGGCGGACGGCCTCCTGGTGCACGTGGTCGAAGGCCTTGGCCACCTGGCCGATCTCGTCCCGGCTGTGCACACCGACGGACTCCACGGACGTGTCGACGTCCTGCGGGTCGCTCTCGGAGAGCTGCTTGACGAGCTCGGGCAGACGTTCCCCGGCGACCTTCTGGGCGGTGTCCTGCAGACGGCGCAGCGAGCGCACCATGGAGCGGGCCACGACGAAGGCGCCGACGAGCGAGATGCCGAGGACCAGGACGATCAGCGCACCGTTGAGGATGGCCTCCTGCTGGGCCTCGTCACGCAGCTCGGCGGCCTTCTGGTCCATCTGCGTGAGCAGGGTCTGCTCGATCTTGGCCATCTCTTCGAGCTTGATCTTGTCCTTGTCGTACCAGTCCCGGTACGACATGGGCTCGGCCTTCAGGGCGTCGGTCTTGCCCAGGACGCGCTCGGCGAAGGTGTTGGCCTCGGTGATCTCGCTCATGCCGCCGTTGAGCGCGCGGAGGAGCTCCGCGGAGTCGCCGGCGCGGATGGCGGTGAAGCGGCGCAGCGCCTGGTCCTCGTTGTCCAGGGCGGCCTTGCCGTACTGACGGTCGTTGGGGGAGATGGTCGCCTTGTTGGCGAGCGCGCCGGAGATGACGGCGCGCTGCATGGAGGCGTACTCCTTGGCGGCGGAGAACGTCGCCAGCGCGCGGGTCGCGGTGATCATGTCGCTGTTGCTGGTGGCCTGGGCCATGTCCTGGGACAGCGACAGCAGCGAGTTGATGAGCGCGTTGTAGTTGTTGACCGTCTGCGACAGGTAGTCGGTGTTGTCGTAGGCGCTCTGACGGATCTCCTTGATCTTGTCGAGCTGCCTGGTGATGTCGACGAGGGTGGTCTGGACGCCGACCATCGTCGGGTCGTTGGACTTGACCTTGGCGGTGGTCTGGCGGAACGCCTCGATCGCCCGGTCGGCCGCCTCGCGCGGGGCGACGACCTGGTCGTCCTTGGGGTTCTTGGAGACCAGCGGACCGGCGGACTTGTCCCGCTCCTCCTGGAGGGCGTCGGCGAGCTGGGTCGCCTTGCCCGTCATCTCGGTGAGGAGCTTCATGTGGTCGAGCTGGTCGACGTTCTGGACGGCCTCGTTGATGCGCAGGCCACCCAGCGTCGTCGCGGCGACGACGGGGAGGGCCAGCAGTGAGACCAGTCGGGTGCTGATGCGCCAGTTGCGCAGGGCTATTCGTGAGCCCGTACCGTCCTTGTCCTTCGCCTTCGGCCGCTCGGCGGCCTCGCCGCCGTTCGGCGGGTCGACGGGCGTGCCGCGGTCGGTCGCACCGTGCGGCTCCGGCTCCGCCGCAGCGCTGCCATCCCTCTTGAAACGTCCCTGCACTAGCGTCGCAACCTCTGGACCAGGCGTCCCGCCGGGTGAGCGGAGGGACGGTGTCGAGTCGTGGGGGGACCGCGGTGCCCCCCTGGCGGTCCGTGGAATTCCAGCACAGTGCGAGAACTCCCAACAAGGCCGGTGGCACGGGTCGAGACGGTCGTGACGTTGCGTGATGATCAACATGACACACGGTAGAACATCGACCGCCGTTTGTCGGATTTATGCCCATGAGTCACTCGCCAGGACGAGGCACTCGACCCGTGTCCCAGTCGCCATGATCAGGAGCGGAACGTCAGATTCAGTCCCCCGATGTCCGTTTCGCTCCCACTCGTGGGTCGCCCGTTATGCCACGTTTGACCGCCCGGTCGTGAGGAAACTCACAGGAAAGTCATGACTTCTCCAGTCGGCCCGAGGGGAAGGGCGCGCCTAGCCTGTTCCTTTAAACGACTGTGCAGAACGACAACGCGAGGCACCGCAAGTGAAGACGACGACGTCCCGGAAGACCGCCAACCCGCGCCGCACCACGCTGGCCCATCTGACGGACGCCGCGGCGCCGCGCACCGCCGAGCTCCCCGAGTACGCCGCCGAGCTGCCGGCGAGCACCGCCAACCCGCGCCGCACCATCCTCATGACGGCCCCGGTCACCGCCGCGACCGAGGACTGACCGCACAGCGCACGGGTCGCCCGACGCCCCCGCGATAGCCTGGGGTGTCAGACTCCGGCCGACTCAAGACAAGGGGCAGCGGCTTCCCGTGCGCATCGCCAGGTTCTCCATCGACGGCAACGTCGCCTTCGGCGTGGTCGAGGGCGACGAACTCGACATCATCAAGGGTCACCCCTTCGCCGAATTCGAGCGCTCCGGGCAGAAGGTCCCGCTGGACAAGGTGCGGCTGCTGCCGCCCGTCCTGCCCAACAAGGTCGTCGCCATCGGCCGCAACTACGCCGAGCACGCCGCGGAGCTCGGGAACGAGGTCCCGGAGGTGCCCGTCACCTTCTTCAAGCCGTCGACGTCGGTCGTCGGCCCCGGCGACCCCATCGCCTACCCCTCGTTCTCCCAGGAGCTGCACCACGAGGCGGAGCTCGCGGTCGTCATCGGCCGCATGTGCCGCGAGGTCCCGCGCGAGCGCGCCAAGGACGTGATCCTCGGCTACACCTGCGCCAACGACGTCACCGCGCGTGACGTCCAGCAGCGCGAGAAGCAGTGGGCCCGGGCCAAGGGCTTCGACACCTCCTGCCCGCTGGGCCCCTGGATCGAGACCGAGCTGGACCCGTCCGACCTCGGGATCATGTGCACCGTGAACGGGCAGCAGCGCCAGCTGGGCCGCACGAGCGACATGGTGCGCTCCGTCGAGGACCTGATCGTCCACATCACCGAGGCGATGACGCTGCTCCCGGGCGACGTCGTGCTCACCGGCACCCCGGCCGGGGTCGGACCCCTGAACGTCGGCGACGAGGTCGCCGTCACCATCGAAGGCATCGGCACTCTCACCAACAAGGTGATCAAGCGTGGCTAGCGCACCCGTACGCGTACGTTTCTGTCCCTCGCCGACCGGCAACCCCCATGTGGGCATGGTCCGCACCGCCCTGTTCAACTGGGCCTTCGCCCGGCACCACGGCGGCACCCTGATCTTCCGCATCGAGGACACCGACGCGGCGCGCGACTCCGAGGAGTCGTACGAGCAGCTGCTCGACGCCATGCGCTGGCTGGGCCTCGACTGGGACGAGGGCCCCGAGGTGGGCGGCCCGCACGCGCCGTACCGTCAGTCGCAGCGCATGGACGTCTACAAGGACGTGGCGGCGAAGCTGCTGGAGTCCGGCCACGCGTACCGCTGCTACTGCACCACCGAGGAGCTCGACGCCCGCCGCGAGGCGGCCCGGGCCGCCGGCAGGCCGTCGGGCTACGACGGCAAGTGCCGCGAGGTGACCGCCGAGCAGAAGGAGCAGTACGAGCGCGAGGCCCGTGAGTCCATCGTCCGCTTCCGGATGCCCGACGAGCCGATCACCTTCACCGACCTGGTGCGCGGCGAGCTGACCTTCACCCCGGACAACGTTCCGGACTTCGGCATCGTCCGGGCCAACGGCGCGCCCCTCTACACGCTCGTCAACCCCGTCGACGACGCGCTGATGGAGGTCACGCACGTGCTGCGCGGCGAGGACCTGCTGTCCTCCACCCCGCGTCAGATCGCCCTGTACCGCGCGCTGGCCGAGCTGGGTATCGGCAACGGCACGACCCCGCGGTTCGGCCACCTGCCGTACGTGATGGGCGAGGGCAACAAGAAGCTCTCCAAGCGCGACCCGCAGTCCTCCCTCAACCTCTACCGGGAGCGCGGCTTCCTGCCGGAGGGCCTGCTCAACTACCTCTCCCTGCTCGGCTGGTCCCTCTCCGCCGACCAGGACCTCTTCTCCATGGAGGAGATGGTCGCGGCCTTCGACATCACGGCCGTCAACGCCAACCCGGCCCGCTTCGACCTGAAGAAGGCCGAGGCGATCAACGCCGACCACATCCGCCGGCTGGACCCGAAGGCCTTCGCCGACGCCTGCGAGCCGTGGCTGAAGGCCCCGCACGCGCCGTGGGCCCCGGAGAGCTTCGACCGGGCCGCGTGGGAGGCGATCGCCCCGCACGCGCAGACGCGTCTGACGGTCCTCTCGGACATCACCGCCAACGTCGACTTCCTCTTCCTCGACGAGCCGGCCGAGGACGAGGCGTCCTGGCAGAAGGCGATGAAGGAGGGCTCGGACGCCCTGCTGCGCACGGCCCGCGCCAAGCTGGCCGAGGCGGAGTGGAACGCGGACGCCATCAAGGCCGCGGTCGTCGCCGCCGGCGAGGAGCACGGCCTCAAGCTGGGCAAGGCCCAGGCCCCGGTCCGCGTCGCGGTCACGGGCCGCACGGTGGGCCTGCCGCTCTTCGAGTCCCTGGAGATCCTGGGCCGCGAGCGGACGCTGGCCCGGATCGACGCCGCGCTGGCCAAGCTGGCCGGCTGACGACGCAGCGGTGGGTTTGCGACGCCGGGCACCCGGAATGCCGGGTCCCGGCGTCGCAAACCCACCGTCACCGGCCCAGGCCCCGTAGGTAGCCGGCCACCCGGGCCGGGCCCGCAGTCGGGGCGGTCGGGGCGGTCAGTGCGATGTGGTGGTCCGGGCGGACCAGGACGACCCCGTCGCCCTCCATGCCGTACGCCGCGCGCGCACGCTCGTCCTCGACGCGGTACGTCCGTGCCGGGCCACCCACCTCGGGGGGCTCCGTGCCGAAGCACAGCACCGTGAAGTGCGGGCCGGCGAAGACCTCGTGGAGCCGCCGCCCGTCCGGCAGGATCCCGTCCGGCGCCCGCTCCCCCGCCAGCGCCCCGCCGCCGGCCGCGAGGGAGCTCCAGCCGTAGCCGACGCCCAGCGTTGTGACGTCGTCGGTGACGCCGGCCTCCGTACCGACGCCCGCCCGGCGCACCCCCTCCCGCACCGCGCTCAGCCGCTCGTCCGTCAGCTTGAGCGTCCACGCGGCGACCGGCAGCCGCTCCTCCTCGTAGGTGTCCAGCAGGTCCGGTCCCGCCCAGCCGCGCGCCACGTACGCCAGCTTCCAGCCCAGGTTGAACGCGTCCTGGATGCCGGTGTTCATGCCGAGGCCGCCGGCGATCGAGTGGACGTGCGCGGCGTCGCCGGCGAGGAAGACGCGGCCGACCCGGAAGCGGTCGGCCATACGGACGTTGATGCGGTAGGCCGAGGTCCATGTGAGGTTCGCCAGGCGGATGTCGGGGCGGCGGGCGTGCCGGTCGAAGAGCCGCTGGAAGCTCTCCAGGGAGGGCTCGGCACCGGGCTCCGGCGCGGCCTGCAGCTGCCAGTGCCGGCTGCCCCGGAAGGGGCACAGCATGATGCCGCCGTCCTCGTCGAACCACTGGTGCCAGACGCCGGTTTCGAGGCCGTCGGCCTCGACGTCGCCGATCACCATGCACTCCCCGGCCTCGGTCTGCCCCTCGAAGGCCACGCCGAGCGACTTGCGGACGAAGCTGCGGCCGCCGTCGCAGCCGGCGAGGTACGCGGCCTCGATGGTCCGGCCGTCGGCGAGACGGGCCGTCACGCCGTCCTCGTCCTGGTCGAAGCCGGTGAGCTCGCGGCCGAGCTCGACCTCGACGCCGTACGAGGCCAGCTTGTCGCGCAGGATCTCCTCGGTGCGCCACTGCGGGAGGAGCAGCCCGCTGGCGTAGGGCGTCTCGGGGGTGGGGACGCGGTCGGCGAAGACGACGTGGTCGGCGACGGGCACGCCGTCGCGGTACTTGCGCAGGGTGATGTGCTCGGTGCCGTGGGCGGCGGCCTGCTCCCCCACCCCGAGGTCGTCGAGGATCTCGCGGCTGCGCTGGTTGAGGCCCTTGCCCCGGGAGTGGCGGTGGAACCCGGCCGCCTTGTCGACGATCCGCACGGGGACGCCGGCGCGGGCGAGGCCGATGGCGAGCGTCAGTCCGGTCGGGCCGGCGCCCACGATCAGCACGGTGGTGGTGTCGGGCATTGCGGTGTCCCCTCCATCGGTTCGGTACGCCCATGGAAGACCACCGGCCCGGAAAACGCAACCGAGTAACAAAAGTTTCCCGGTAATGAAGAGTGCTGTTAGGGTGCCCGTATGACCGAGAAGACGACGGGACTGCGCGAGCGCAAGAAGGAACGCACACGCCAGGCGCTGTCCGACGCCGCCGTCGCGCTCTTCCTGGAGCACGGCTTCGACAAGGTGTCGGTCGCGGACGTCGCGGCCGCGGCGGAGGTGTCCAAGCCGACGCTGTTCCGCTACTTCCCGGCCAAGGAGGATCTGGCGCTGCACCGTTTCGCCGACCACCAGGGCGAGGCGGCCCGCGTCGTACGGGCACGCCAGGCGGGCCGCTCGCCCCTGGCCGCCCTGCGGGCGCACTTCCACGCGCGGCTGGACGCCTACGACCCGGTCACGGGCCTCAACGACCACCCGGGCATCCGGGCGTTCATCGACATGCTCTACACGACGCCGGCACTGCTGGCGCGGCTCGTCCGCTACGCCGACCGGGACGAGGAGCTGCTGGCGGAGGCGCTGACGGAGACCGCCGGCGCGGACGCGCTGACCGCGCGGCTGGCGGCCACTCAGATCGTGCGGGTGCAGCAGCGGCTGGCGCTGGAGAACTGGCGGCGGGTGTCCGCCTGCGGTACCGCCGGGGCGGCGCTGGCCGGGGCGCACGCGGATGCCGACCAGGGGTTCGACCTCCTGGAGGGCGGGCTGGCCGGGGTTCTCCCGCCGGCACCTTCCCACCAGTGAGACGCTTGGACATCTTTCCGAGAGCAGGGGATATTCAGCGGCTCGTTCGATCTTCCTAGGGTTGAACACATCAACCGCCCGCCCGGGCACACAGCCAGAGCAGAGGGAGATCCACCATGCGCGCCGTCACCCAGAAGTCCTTCGGCGGACCCGAGGTCCTTCAGGTCACCGAGACCGAGCGTCCCGCCCCGCTCGGCGGCGAGGTCCTCGTCCGGGTCCACGCCAGCGGCGTGAACCCGGTCGACGTGGCCGTCAGGTCCGGTGCCTATCCGCTGCTCGGCGAGCCGCCGTTCGGGGTCGGCTGGGACATCTCCGGCGTGGTCGAGGAGGCCGGCCCCGGTGCCCGCTTCAAGCCGGGGGACGAGGTGTTCGGGATGCCGTTCTTCCCGCGCGCCGCGAACGGGTACGCCGAGTACATCGCCGTCCCCTCGCGTCAGGTGGCCCGTAAGCCCGCGTCCGTCGACCATGTGCACGCCGCCGCGATCCCGCTCGCGGCGCTCACCGCCTGGCAGGGCCTGGTGGACGCGGCCCGGATCGGGGAGGGGCAGCGGGTGCTGGTCCACCGCGCGGCCGGCGGTGTGGGTCACTTCGCGGTGCAGATCGCCAAGGCCCGGGGCGCCCACGTGATCGGCCTGGCGAGCGCCGCCAAGCACGATTTCGTACGGAGCCTCGGCGCCGACGAGGTGATCGACTACCGCACCACCGACTACACCGAGGTGCTGGCCGGCCTGGACGTCGTCTTCGACTCCAGCTCGGACGGCGTCCGTTCACTGTCCGTGCTGCGGCCCGGCGGCACCCTCGTCAGCATCATGGAGCACTGGAACCGGGAACTGGCCGCGCGGGTCGAGGCCGCGGGCCGGCACTTCGCCGGAATCTCCGTGGAGCCCGACTACGCCTCGCTGGAGGCGATCGCCGCGCTCGTCGACGCCGGCCGGATCCGTCCGCACGTCACCGCGACCTTCCCGCTGGACGAGGTCGCCAAGGCCCACGAGCTGGTCGGTTCGGGGCGCGCCCAGGGCAAGGTCGTCCTGACCGTCGACTGACCCCGGCCACCGGCCGGGCCCGACCGTCGTCCGGGGCGGCGGCAGCCCGTAAGGTGGTCGCCCGGTGACGGGGGTACCGGGCGGCTGCCGAGGACGAGGGGGACGGCGATGGACATCCTGACCGAGGCGCTCGGCTCCATGCGGACCGGGCAGCCCAGGTCCGTGCGGACCCACGGGCGCGCGCCGTGGGGCCTGCGCCTTCCGAAGGTCGCCGGCGCCGGATTCCACGTGGTGCTCCACGGCACCTGCTGGCTGATCCCGCTGGAGGACGCGCCGCACCTGGCACCGATCGCCCTCGGCCCCGGGGACGTGGTCTTCCTGCGGAACGGCCGGGGGCACATCCTCGCCGACCACCCCGGCACACCGGCCGAGGAGGAGCGGCCCGACCAGTTCAGCCCGGGCTCGCCCCTGGGCACCGTCACCATCGGTGGCGACGGCCCGTCGACCCGCCTGCTGTGCGGCAACTACCACCTCGACCAGGCCCGCCCGCACCCGCTGGTACGCCAGTTGCCCGAGGTCGTCCACCTCGCCACCCGGCACGGCCGCCACCCGGAGCTCAGTGCCGCCGTGCAGCTGCTGCGCTCCGAGCTGGAGAATCCGCGCAGCGGGTCGGCCGGCATCGTCCCGGCGCTGATCGACTCGTTGCTCCTGTACATCCTGCGCGCCTGGCTGGAGGAGCAGCCGCCCGCCGCGGCCCGCGGCTGGGCCGCCGCCCTCGGCGACTCCGCGGTCGCCCCGGCGCTGGCCGCCATCCACGAGGACCCCGCCGCCCAGTGGACCGTGGAGTCCCTCGCCGCGCGGGCCGGCCTCTCCCGCGCGGCCTTCGCCCGCCGCTTCACCGCCCTCGTCGGCGAACCGCCCATGGCGTATCTGACCCGCTGGCGCATGACCACCGCTGCGAAGCTGCTGCGCGAGTCCGCAGCCCCGCTCATCACGGTCGCCGCGCGGACCGGTTACGGCTCCGAGTACGCCTTCGCCAAGGCGTTCAAGCGCGAGTACGGCGAGGCGCCCGGCCGCTACCGCCGCCACGTACAGGCGGCCTGAGTTCCCGGGCGCCGGGCGCGGTCCGGGGCCTCACTCCTGCGGTTCCACGCCCGCCCGCCGCAGGCCGTACGCGTACGCGTCGTCCAGCGCCTGCCACGAGGCCGCGATGACGTTCTCCCCCACGCCGACCGTGGCCCACTCGCCGGACTCGTCGCTCGACGAGACGAGGACGCGGGTGATCGAGCCCGTGCCCAGGTTGCCCTCCAGGATGCGGACCTTGTAGTCGGTCAGCCTGATCCCGGCCAGCTGCGGGTAGATCCGCTCCAGGGCGACCCGCAGGGCCCGGTCGAGGGCGTTGACCGGGCCGTTGCCCTCCGCGGTGGCGACGATGCGCTCGCCCTTGGCCCACAGCTTCACGGTGGCCTCGTTGGCGTGCGTGCCGTCGGGGCGGTCCTCCGCGATGGCCCGCCAGGACTCGACCCGGTAGTAACGCCGGGCGCGACCCTCGACCTCGGTGCGCAGCAGCAGTTCGAAGGAGGCGTCTGCGGCCTCGTACGTGTAGCCCGCGAGTTCCCGCTGCTTCACGCGTTCGACGACGCGGCCGATCAGTTCGCGGTCGCCGCCGAGGTCGACGCCGAGCTCCTTGCCCTTGAGCTCGATGGATGCCCGGCCGGCCATGTCGGAGACCAGCATCCGCATGGTGTTGCCGACCCGCTCGGGGTCGATGTGCTGGTAGAGGTCGGGGTCGACCTTGATGGCGGAGGCGTGCAGACCGGCCTTGTGGGCGAAGGCGGACAGGCCGACGTAGGGCTGGTGGGTGGAGGGGGTGAGGTTGACGACCTCGGCGATGGCGTGGGAGATCCGGGTCATCTCGGCCAGCTTGCCGGGCGGCAGCACGCGCCGGCCGTACTTCAGCTCCAGGGCGGCGACGACGGGGAAGAGGTTGGAGTTGCCGACCCGCTCGCCGTAGCCGTTGGCGGTGCACTGCACGTGCGTGGCACCGGCGTCCACGGCGGCCAGGGTGTTGGCGACGGCGCAGCCGGTGTCGTCCTGGGCGTGGATGCCCAGGCGGGCGCCCGTGGCGTCGAGCACGGCCCGGACGGTCTCGCCGACCTCGCCGGGGAGCATGCCGCCGTTCGTGTCGCACAGGACGACCACGTCGGCACCGGCCTCGTGCGCGGCCCGGACCACCCGCAGGGCGTAGTCGGGGTTGGCGCGGTAGCCGTCGAAGAAGTGCTCGCAGTCGACGAAGACCCGGCGGCCGTGCGCGCGCAGGTGCGCGACGGTGTCGCGGACCATGGCGAGGTTCTCGTCCAGCGTGGTGCGCAGCGCGAGCTCGACGTGCCGGTCGTGGGACTTGGCGACGAGCGTGATGACCGGGGCCCCGGAGTCGAGGAGGGCGGTGACCTGCGGATCGTCCTCGGCGCGTACGCCCGGCTTGCGGGTCGCACCGAAGGCGACGAGCTTGGCGTGCCGGAAGCCGATCTCCTCGGGCGCGCGGCGGAAGAACTCGGTGTCCCGGGGGTTGGCCCCGGGCCAGCCGCCCTCGATGAAGCCGACGCCGAAGTCGTCCAGGTGCCGGGCGATGGTCAGCTTGTCGGCGACGGTGAGGTTGATGCCCTCCCGCTGGGCACCGTCGCGCAGGGTCGTGTCGAAGACGTGGAAGCCGTCGTGCGGGCCGCCTTCGAGCTCGGTTGCGTCCGTCATGGCTGATCTGACTCCTGTGAGGATCTCGGTCTACCGGAATGACCGGTTCCACCGTCCCCCTATGGTCCCTCGCGCGCCTCGTCCCCGGCGAGGTCGGCCGGGAAACGAAAAGACCTCTCGCGGGTGCGAGAGGTCTGCGCGCGGGTCTGGGGACGACGGCGGCCGCGTCGTACGGGTGATACGAGGCGGTCACTGCGGACCGGCGCGCCTGCTGCCAATAATCATGGCCAACGGGAGCATGCGGGCATCCTGGCACAGGTGCGCCGGCCGGTGGTCCGGGGTCTCACGATGTGGGCACCCGGGCGGGGTCGGCGGGCTGCTCGGCGGCCCGGCCCGCCGGGGACGTCAGGTCGATGTCCCGGGTCTCCCGCATGGTCAGGTAGACGATCAGCGAGACGGCGGCGCAGCCCGCGACGTACCAGGAGAAACCCGACTCCGTACCGCTGTTCTTGAACCACAGGGCCACGTATTCGGCCGTGCCGCCGAAGAGCGCGTTGGCGATCGCGTAGGGCAGGGCGACGCCCAGCGAGCGCACGCCGGTGGGGAAGAGCTCGGCCTTCACGCAGGCGTTGATGGAGGTGTAGCCCGTGACGACGACCAGCGCGAGGAGCGAGAGCCCGAGGGCCGGCCAGAAGGACCCGGCGTGCCTCAGCAGCGTCATGATCGGCACGGTGAGGAAGGTGGAGCCCACCGCGAAGGTGATGAGCAGCGGGCGGCGCCCGATGCGGTCCGAGAGCGCGCCCGCGAGCGGCTGGAGGCAGGCGAAGACCAGCAGGGCGAAGAAGCTGACGAGCGTGGCGGTCTGCTTGGACAGGCCGGCGGTGTTGGAGAGGTACTTGGTGAGATAGGTGGTGTACGTGTAGTAGGCCACCGTGCCGCCCATGGTCAGGGCGATGACCAGCAGGGCCTCGCGCTTGTGCCGCCACAGCGCACGGAGGGTGCCCCGGTCCTCCCCGGAGGTCTGTCCGGCCTCGGCGTAGACCTCCGTCTCCAGCATGTTCCGCCGCAGGTAGAAGATGACCGCCGCGCCGAGCGCGCCGACGGCGAACGGGATGCGCCAGCCCCAGCTGTGCAGTTGGGCGCTGTCGAGCGTGTGCTGGAGCACGATGAGCAGGCCGAGGCCCAGCAGCTGGCCGGCGGTCATGGAGACGTACTGGAAGCTGGAGGCGAAGCCCCGGCGGCCGGGCGCGGACGCCTCGGTGAGGTAGGTGGCGCTGGCCGCGTACTCGCCGCCGACCGAGAGCCCCTGGAGCAGCCGGGCGACGAGCAGCACGGCGACGCCCCCGTAGCCGGCGACGGCGTAGGTCGGGGCCGCCGCGATGAGTACGGCGGAGGCCGACATGAGGGTGACGGTCAGGGTGAGGGCCGCCTTGCGGCCGCGCCGGTCGCCGACGCGGCCGAGCAGCCAGCCGCCGACGGGCCGCATGAAGAAGCCGACGGCGAAGATGCCGGCGGTGTTCATGAGCTTGGCGGTGTCATTGCCGGCGGGGAAGAAGGCGCCCGCGAAGTAGGTGGCGAAACTGGCGTAGACGAACCAGTCGAACCACTCCACCATGTTGCCGGCCGAGCCGATCCAGATCTTCTTCCAGTGCTGTCCCATGGGGGATCACGGTGGCGGAACGGCGCGGCTTCGGAAAGGGGCCCGGCGACAACGATCGCGCGTACTTGCGTGCGTTGCGTTCACGGCGCGACGCACGCGAGTACGGCGGCGGCTGTTGCCCGCGTGCGGGCTCAGGCGAGCTGGTGCATCCAGCCGTGGGTGTCCTCGCTCGCGCCGGTCTGGATGTCGAGCAGCGCCTTGCGGAGCTTCATCGTGACCTCGCCGGGCTGCCCGTCGGCGACGGTCCAGTCGGCGTGCGCGGACTTGACCGAGCCGACCGGGGTGATGACGGCGGCGGTGCCGCAGGCGAAGACCTCGGTGAGGGTGCCGTCGGCGTTGCCGTCCTTCCAGTCGTCGACGGAGATCCGGCCCTCGGCCACCTCGTAGCCCAGGTCGGCGGCGATCTGGAGGAGGGAGGCGCGGGTGATGCCCGGCAGAAGCGTGCCGGTGAGCGCGGGGGTGACGATCCTGGACCCGTACACGAAGTACAGGTTCATGCCGCCCATCTCCTCGATCCAGCGGCGCTCCACCGCGTCGAGCCAGACGACCTGGTCGCAACCGTGCTCGGCGGCCTCGGCCTGGGCGACCAGGGAGGCGGCGTAGTTGCCCGCGCACTTGGCGGCGCCGGTGCCGCCCGGGGCGGCGCGCACGTACTCCTGCGACAACCACACCGAGACGGGCTTCACGCCACCGGGGAAGTAGGCCCCGGCCGGCGAGGCGATGACGACGAAGAGGTACTCGTTGGACGGGCGCACCCCGAGGCCGACCTCGGTGGCGAACATGAACGGCCGCAGGTAGAGCGACTGCTCGCCGGAACCCGGCACCCACGCCTTGTCCTGGCGCACCAGGGCGTCGCAGGCCTCGATGAACGTCTCGACCGGCAGCTCCGGCATGGCCAGACGGCGGGCGGAGGCCGCGAAGCGCTTGGCGTTCTCCTCCGGGCGGAAGGTCGCCACCGAGCCGTCGGGCTGCCGGTACGCCTTGAGGCCCTCGAAGATGGCCTGCGCGTAGTGGAGGGTCATGTTCGCCGGGTCGATCGACAGCGGCGCGTACGGAACGAGCTGGGCGTCGTGCCAGCCCCGGCCCTCGGTCCAGCGGATCGTCACCATGTGGTCGGTGAAGTGGCGGCCGAAACCGGGGTTGGCCAGGATCTTGTCCCGCTCCGCGTCGGAGAGCGGATGCGAGGACGGCTTGAGCTCGATCGTGGGCGTCGTCATGAATGCGTGTCCTTCACCTTGGTTGTGGCGGACCGCGCTCATTCGACGCCCTGACCGGGATCAGGACGCCCGAGCCTTCGCGCTTGTCGCGGCCCCGCGTTCGATTATCGCTCGCGGGGCCCGTGACGGAAAACGTTCGCGCGGTCCGGGTCGATGGTCGCACCCAACCGCGCGGTAGCACAGCGGCCGGGTTTTACTCCGTTACTCGGGTGGTGCCCGTGACCCTGGATACGAGGTCGTCACCGATACGGCCGGTGGTACGGGGTTCCGTGCGCCCCGCGACGTCCTCGGTGACGGCCGTCTCGACGCGTACCGCTTCCGCCTCGAAGCCCAGGTGGCGCAGGAGGAGCGCCACGGACAGGACGGTGGCCGTCGGGTCGGCCTTGCCGGTGCCCGCGATGTCGGGCGCCGAGCCGTGGACCGGCTCGAACATGGACGGGAAGGCGCCGCTCGGGTTGATGTTCCCGGAGGCGGCCAGACCGATGCCGCCGGTGACGGCGGCGGCGAGGTCGGTCAGGATGTCGCCGAAGAGGTTGTCGGTGACGATGACGTCGAAGCGCTCCGGCTGGGTGACGAGGAAGATCGTCGCGGCATCGACGTGCAGATAGTCGGTGGTGACCTCGGGATACTCCGCGCCGACGCGGTCGAAGGTCTCCTTCCACAGACGCCCGGCGTACACCAGGACGTTGTTCTTGTGGACGAGGGTGAGCTTCTTGCGGGGCCGGGCCTGGGCGCGCTCGTAGGCGTCGCGGACCACCCGCTCCACACCGTGGGCGGTGTTGACGCTGACCTCGGTGGCCACCTCGTCGGGGGTGCCGGTGCGCAGGGAGCCTCCGTTGCCGGTGTACGGGCCCTCGGTGCCCTCGCGGACGACCACGAAGTCGATCTCCGGCCGTCCGGCGAGCGGCGTGGCGGTGCCCGGCAGGAGCCGGGAGGGGCGCAGATTGACGTAGTGGTCGAAGGCGAACCGCAGCTTGAGCAGCAGCCCGCGCTCCAGCACGCCGGAGGGCACGGTCGGGTCGCCGACGGCGCCGAGCAGGATCGCGTCGTGCTCCTTCAGGGACGCGAGCTCGGCGTCGGTCAGGGTCTCACCGGTGGCGTGCCAGCGGCGGGCGCCCAGGTCGTACTCCCGGGTCTCCAGCTTCACGTCCGGCGGGAGGACGGCCGTGAGCACCTTCAGGCCCTCGGCCACCACTTCGGGGCCGATGCCGTCACCGGGGATCACTGCGAGGCGGATGCTGCGAGTGCTGCGAGACATACCGGGACCGTACTCCCCCGTCCCGCTGGATGACACGCGACGTCCATTATGCGGACACATTGCGATTCGGTCAGCTCACGTTCATCCGAAGTACGTGACCTCTTCGCCGATTCCTGGCACGTTGCCCGGCATGGACACACCACGGGTAGGCATTCCCGACCACCTCGCCGGCCGGATGACGATGGCCGAGCAGCACGAGTACCTGCGGAGCAAGTTCACCCGCCGCGGCCTGCTGCGCGCCGGCGCCGTCACCGCCGGCGCCGTCGCGGGCACGGGCCTGCTGGGCGCGGGCGCCGGCGCCGCGTACGCCCAGCCGCTCTCCCCCACTCTGATCGGCACGCCGGCCGCCGCGACGGTCGACGGCAAGCACGTCGCGCCGTTCGGCCGGCACCTGGCCTTCGGCGCGGACCCGAAGACACAGATGCGGATCTCCTGGCAGGTGCCCTTCTCGGTGAAGCGCCCGTTCGTCCGGGTGGGCCTGAAGCCCTGGGACCTCAGCCAGCGGATCCAGGCCGAGGTGCGCCCGCTGCACACCCCCGCCCTGACCAAGAAGCTGCCGGCCGTCGACCAGGTCTACCTGCACGCGGCGCTGGACAACCTCCGTCCCGGCACCACCTACTACTACGGCGTCGGCCACGACGGCTTCGACCCGGCGGACCCGCGCCACTTCTCCACGGTCGGCACCTTCCGCACGGCTCCCGAGCGCGCGGAGAAGTTCGTCTTCACGGCCTTCGGCGACCAGGGTGTGAGCTACCACGCGCTCGCCAACGACCAGCTGATCCTCGGTCAGGACCCGGTCTTCCACCTGCACGCCGGCGACATCTGCTACGCCGACCCGGACGGCTCGGGCACGACGGGCGACGCCTACGACGCCCGCCAGTGGGACAACTTCCTCGCCCAGACCGAGACGGTCGCCAAGTCGGTCCCGTGGATGGTGACCACCGGCAACCACGACATGGAGGCCTGGTACTCCCCCAACGGCTACGGCGGCCAGAGCGCCCGCTGGAGCCTGCCGGCCAACGGCTTCGACCCACGCCACTCGCCGGGCGTCTACTCCTTCGTCTACGGCAACGTGGGCGTCGTCGCGCTGGACGCCAACGACGTCTCGTACGAGATCACCGCCAACACCGGCTACAGCGGCGGCCGGCAGACCGCCTGGCTGGACCGCCGGCTGGGCGAGCTGCGGGGCCGCGGGGGCCTCGACTTCATCGTGGTCTTCTTCCACCACTGCGCCTTCTCCACCACGAACGGCCACGCCTCCGACGGCGGTGTGCGCGACGCCTGGCAGCCGCTGTTCGAGAAGCACAAGGTGGACCTGGTCATCAACGGCCACAACCACGTCTACGAGCGCACCGACGCGATCAAGGGCACGCGGGTGGCCAAGCTCCCGGTCGGCGAGACCGTCGACTCCTCGCGCGACGGCATCGTCTACGTCACCGCGGGCGGCGCCGGCAAGTCCCTGTACGACTTCCCGGCCCCGGACAGCTACGAGGGCCATGTGAAGGACGTCGACGGCGTCCGCACCTACCACTGGGTGAAGGGCGGCGACAAGAGCTCCGAGACGGTGGAGTGGTCCCGGGTGCGCTACACCGGCTACTCCTTCCTCGCGGTGGAGTCACAGCCGGGCCGCCACCCGAGACTGCGGGTGACGGCCCTCGCGGAGAGCGGGGAGCGGATCGACCACTTCAGTGTGGTGCGGCCCGGGCGCTGACGCCCGTTCGGCTCAGTGGCCGGTGACGCCGCCGTTGTCGCGACGGTCCAGCGCGCGCTGGAGCGCGGCGGCGGCGTTCACCCGGTCGGCGTCGCGCCGCTCGGTGTCGGCGTGGCGGATCCGGGTCCTGCGGACGGTGGTTTCGGCCATGAAGTCACGTCTCCTCATGAAGTGGGCGAGAGCCGGAGGAAGGGGCGGGGGCCCGCGGTGCGGCAGGGATCACCTGCGTCGTTGCACGCGGCCACGACCGCCGGTCGCTCGATGGAGCGGGACGTTCGGCTGTCTTCCACGCTAGGCCAGCGGGAGCGGGTTGTCCCGCCTATTACTCGGACTTCCTACTATCTGAGACACGTTCGCCGGACGAGCCGATGATCCGGCCCGTCCGGCGGGTGCGAGCACGACCCCTTACTTCTGCTTACTTCTGCCGCAGCGTCGTCGCCGCCAGCACCGAGGCGAGCGCGAAGACCACCGCCCCGCCCAGCGCGGCGACGTGCATGCCGTGGGTGAACGCCTCCCGGGCCGCGGTGAGGACGCCCTCGCCCGCCGCCGCCGGCAGCTGCCGGGCCGCCCCGACCGCCTCGCCGAGCGTCTCGCGCGCCGCGTGGAGGACACCGGCCGGCAGACCGGACGGCAGGGCGTCCGGGACCTCACCGCGGTAGACCGCGGTGCCGATGGAGCCGAAGACGGCCATGCCGAGGGCCCCACCGAACTCCTGGCCCGTCTCCATCAGGGAGGAGGCGGTGCCGGCCTTCTCGACCGGGGTGGTACTCAGGGCCAGGTCGGAGACCAGGGCCATGACGGTGATGATGCCGCAGCCGATGACGGCGGCCGCGATCAGCGCGGTCCACAGGGCGTCGGTGTCCGTCAGGACCAGCAGGGCGAAGCCGAGGGCGGCGACGACGAAGCCGGCGGCGATCACATAGGCCTTGTCGACCTTCTGGGCCACCGCGGTGGCGGCCGGGCCGGCGGCGCCGATGGCGATCGAGGGGGCGATGCTCCACAGCGCGGCCTCCAGCGGGCCCTTGCCGAGGACGCCCTGGAGGTACTGCGTGGTGAAGTAGGAGGAGCCCATCATGCCGAAGGCGGCGACGGTGTTGACGGTGATGCCGGCGCCGAAGAGACGGTGCCGGAACAGCTCGCGGCTGATCATCGCGTCCGGGTTCCGGCGCTGCCGGCGGACGAAGGCCCAGCCCACCAGCAGGCCCGCGGCGATCGAGCCGAGCGCGAGCGCGCTCGGCGTGCCGTCCGAGGCGATCTTCTTCATGCCGTAGGTGACCGGCAGGACGGCGGCCATCGACAGCGGCACGCTCAGCAGGTCGAAGCGTCCGGGCGCCGGGTCCTTGAACTCCGGTACCAGCAGCGGCGCGAGGATGAGCAGCAGCACCATCGCGGGCACGTTGACCAGGAAGACCGAGCCCCACCAGAAGTGCTCCAGCAGCAGGCCGCCCATCACCGAGCCGAGGGCGATGCCGCCGGCCATGGCGCCCGACCAGATGCCGATCGCCGCCGACCGCTGCTTGTCGTCGTGGAACATGTTGCGCACCAGCGCCATCGTGCTCGGCATGAGCGTCGCCCCGCCGATGCCCAGCACCGCGCGGGCCGCTATGAGCATCTCCGCGCTCTGCGCATAGGCGGCGGCGACGGACGCGGCGCCGAAGGCCGCCGCGCCGAACATCAGCAGCTTGCGGCGGCCGATGCGGTCGCCGAGCGATCCCATGGTGATCAGCAGCCCGGACAGGGCGAACGCGTAGATGTCGAAGATCCAGAGCTGCTGCGCGCCCGTCACGTGCAGCGATTCGCTGATGGCGGGCACCGCGAAGAAGAGGACGGAGACATCCATCGAGACCAGGAGGAGGGGCAGCAGGAGCACGACAAAAGCCGTCCACTCGCGGCGCCCGGCACGGGGGCTGGGGTTCGTCATGCCGGTGACTATACGGATGTCTTAAACGCTTGTCTATGACGGATGTTTAAGACGTTCGTCTGGAACGGCCGTATGGGGCGCGCTAGGGTGCGGGCATGGGACATCGCGAAGATCTGCTGGAAGGCGCCAAGCGCTGCCTGCTGGAGAAGGGCTGGGTGCGCACGACCGCGCGCGACATCGTGGCGGCCTCCGGCGCCAACCTCGCCTCGATCGGCTACCACTACGGGTCCAAGGACGCCCTGATGCTGGAGGCGTTCATGCGGATGACCGAGGAGTGGGGAGAAGGCGTCGGCCGCACCCTGGCCGCCGCGGCGGACCCGGACGCGCCCCGCGAGGAGCACGTCGCCACCGTGGTCGACGGGCTGGTCGAGAGCTTCTCGTCGAGCCGTCAGTTCTGGTCGGTCCAGCTGGAGGTGATGGGGCAGCTGAACAACCACCCCGAGCTCAGGCAGCGGTTCGCCGCGGTGCTGCCGCAGGGCCGCGAGGGCATGACCGCCATCTTCGAGGGCGTGGACGACAAGCTGGTGCCGGCCGAGGCCTCGCGCACGGCCGGCTCGCTCTACCACGCCCTCTTCATCGGCCTGTGGGTCCAGTGGCTCATCGACCCGGACGCCGCGCCGAGCGGGCGCGACATCGTCGAGGGCATGCGCCGCATCCTGGCCGGAACCGTACTGGAGGACCCGGCCGCCTGACCGCGCCCCGCGGGGGCGCTCTGGACGTCACCGGAAGCGTTCCGCTCTACTGGTTGCCTGAGGACACCAGTCAGGGAGGTTCATCCATGCCCGTGACCGACTCCCCCGCCACCGCCTTCCCCCAGTCCCGGACCTGTCCGTACCGGCCGCCCGCCGCCTACCCGGAGATGGCCGCCCACGGCCCCCTGACCCGGGTGAGGCTCTACGACGGCCGGGAGGTGTGGGCCGTCACCGGCCATGCCGCGGCCCGGGCCCTGCTGGTCGACCCGCGGCTCTCCTCCGACCGGCAGAACCCCTCCTTCCCGGTCGTCGTGCCCCGGGCCGAGCGGCAGGCCGACACCGAACTCCCCCTCCTCGGGGTCGACGACCCGCGCCACGCCCGCCAGCGCCGCATGCTGATCCCCGCGTTCGGCCTCAAGCGCATCGCCGCGATGCGCCCCTGGATCCGGCGGACCGTGGACGGCCTCCTGGACAGGATGCTCGCCGAGGGGCCGGGCGCCGAGCTGGTCTCCGCGTACGCCCTGCCCGTGCCGTCGATGGCCATCTGCTACCTGCTGGGCGTGCCCTATGCCGATCACGAATTCTTCGAGGGCGCCTCCCGCGAGCTGCTCGGCGCGCGCGGGCCGGTGGAGGCGCGGGCCGCCCGGGACAAGCTCACCGGCTATCTCCACGGACTCGTCGCGGACAAGGAGAGGGGGGCCGGCGGCCCCGTGGACGGCCTGCTCGACGAGCTCGTCGCCGCACCCCTGTCCGACGGCCGGCTGGACCGCGACGAGCTCGTCCTGCTCGCCCTGGTCCTGCTGGTCGCCGGGCACGAGACCACGTCCAACATGATCGCCCTCGGCACCTACACCCTGCTCGAACACCCGGACCAGCTCGCCGCGTTGCGCGCCGACCCCGGCCTGATGCCCGGCGCCGTCGAGGAGCTGCTGCGCCATCTGTCCATCGCCGACGGGCTCGTGCGCGTCGCCACCGAGGACATCGAGTGCGACGGCCGGACCATCCGGGCGGGCGAGGGCGTCCTCTTCGCCACCTCGATGGTCAATCGCGACCCCGCCGCCTACGGGGACCCCGACGCCCTCGACGTCCACCGGCCGGCCCGTCACCACATCGCCTTCGGCTTCGGCGTCCACCAGTGCCTCGGCCAGAACCTGGCCCGCGCCGAGATGGAGATCGCCCTGACGGCCCTGTTCGACCGTATCCCCACCCTGCGTCTGGCCGTTGCCCCGGATGAGGTGCCCATCAAACCGGGCGGGTCCATCCAGGGCCTCTACGCACTCCCGGTCAGCTGGTGACCGGAGAACGGAGCTCCCCCATGCATGTCAGCATCGATTCCGGCGTCTGTATCGGATCAGGGCAGTGCGCGCTGACCGCGCCGTCCGTCTTCGACCAGGACGACGACGGCTTCGGCCTCGTCCGTCCGGGCGCCGAGGACGGCAAGAACGATCCGATGGTCGCCGAGGCCGCGCGCGCCTGCCCCGTACAGGCGATCAGTGTGGGGGAATGACCGGCTCTCCCTGCACCTGCCCCAGCCGCGCCGCCTTCAGCGTCATGTGCAGCAGCAGGCGGTCCTCGCCGTTGTCCAGGTCGAGGCCCGTCAGCTGCTCCACCCGGCCCAGCCGGTAGTAGAGCGTCTGCCGGTGGATGCCCAGCGCCGCGGCCGCGCGCCCGGCCTGGCCCGCGCAGTCGAGGAACACCTCGGCCGTGCGGGCCAGCTCGGTGTGCGCCCGCTCCAGCAGCGGCCGGACCGCCGGGTCCGCCGCCCGGTCGGCGGACAGCCCCGTCAGCACCCGGTACGCGCCGATCTCCGACCACTGCGCCACCGGCCCGAGCC
>NZ_JBFAPH010000070.1:0-21208 GCF_040675635.1 Streptomyces sp. NPDC049577 | reverse complement strand
AAGCCGTCCGGAGCGGCCCTCTCCGACTGACCGTCAAAGCCCTCGCCGCGTACCCTGACGGCGATGAACACCACCGATCGCACCCCCGCCGACCTATGGTGGGTGCCGACCGTCCGGGCGAGGGAGCGGGCGGAGACCGGTGACGGCGTGAAGTGCCGGGCCCGGGGGATCAGCAGCCGGAAGGCGACCGCGCACACCACCGCGAGCGCGCCCACGGCCGCGAGGCCGGCGCGCCAGCCCCACGCCTGGGCGGCCCAGCCGGCGAGGATGCGGCCGGTCATGCCGCCGATGCTGTTGCCCGCGACGAACAGTCCGATCGCGCCGACCAGCGCCTTGGGCCGGACCTCCTCCGCCAGGTACGCCATGGCCGACGCGGGCACGCCCGCGAGCGCCGCGCCCTGCACCACGCGCAGCCCCACCAGCCAGCCCAGGCTCGGCGCGAACGGCACCAGCAGCGCCACCACGGCCGCCACGCACAGCGCGGCGGTGATCATCGTGCGCCGCCCGAACCGCTCGGAGAGCGCGCTCAGCGGGACGACGGCGATGGCGAGGCCGCCGGTCGCGGCGGAGACCGTCCAGCTGGCCTCGTCGGGCGTCACGCCCAGCCCCGCGGAGATCGCGGGAAGCAGCGCCTGCGTGGAGTAGAGGAGGGCGAACGTGGCGACGCCGGCGGCGAAGAGCCCGAAGCTCATGCGCCGGTAGCCGGACCCGCCGGGCATCAGCCGGTCGTCGGTGTCGAGGGACGTCAGGGAGCGGAGGGACGACGGGGCGGAGGCATCCGAGCGCGCGATGACGACGGATGCCCCGGTATCGGCAGGAGGCATGCCCCCAACGTATGCACCCTGCATTTGATGCGTCCAATGCACAGAATGCCGATAATCAATCCCATGCAGCATGACCGCAGGTCACAGCCCCCTCTGTCATCAAATGGCAACAGAAGATCAATACGGGAACCTGATGTCACGTCGGTGAAGGACGCCACCGCCGACATCGAGGCCGACTCCTGGGCGGCCACCCTCACCCCGCGCCTGGCGCAGTTCGCCGCCGTCGCCCGCTACGAGCACGTCACCCGCGCCGCCGCGCGGCTCGGCATGCCGCAGTCGACGCTGAGCCGCTCGATGGCCCGGCTCGAACAGGACCTGGGCGTCGCGCTGTTCGCCCGTCACGGCCGCACGGTCTCGCTGACCGCCGCCGGGCGCACCTTCCTCGCCTCCGTCGAGCGCGCGCTCTCGGAGGTCGACCGGGCGGCCGAGTCCGTACGGGCCGACGCCGACCCCGGCGCGGGCAAGGTCGCCTTCGGCTTCCTGCACACGATGGGCTCCGAGACCGTACCCGAACTCATCCGCGCCTTCCGGGCCGACCATCCGCGCGTGCGGTTCCAGCTGATCCAGAACTACGGCGAGGCGATGCTGGAACGGCTGCGCGCCGGCGAGCTCGACCTGTGCCTCACCTCGCCCGTGCCGGACGCGCCCGACCTGGTCGCCCGGCGGCTGGACGAGCAGAAGCTGCGGCTGGTCGTGCCGGACGCGCACCCGCTGGCCGGGCGGAAGCGGATCCGGCTCGCGGAGGCGGCGACGGAGCTGTTCGTGACGCTGGAGCCGGGGTACGGGCTGCGGCGCATCACGGACAAGCTCTGCGCCGAGGCCGGGTTCACGCCCAGGATCGCGTTCGAGGGGGAGGACCCGGAGACCCTGCGCGGCATGGTGGCCGCCGGGCTGGGGGTCGGGCTGCTGCCGCCGCCCGCCGTGCCCCGGCCGGGCGTCGTCGAACTGACCGTCACCGCGCCGCGCGCGGTGCGGGAGATCGGGGTGGCGTGGCTGGACGGGCACCCCGACACCCCGCCGGTCGCCGCCTTCAAGCGGTTCCTGCTCTCCCGGCGCGGACAGCTGCTGCTGCACCGCTGAGTTCAGTGCTCCAGCGACTGCCCGAAGCCGGAGGCCAGCGGCATCCGCAGGCCCAGCGGCGGCGGGGCCGCCAGGGCGTCCGCCAGCGGCCGGGCGAACGGATGGCCGAAGAGGGTGCCGCGCACGAAGTCGGCGGCGAGGGCGAGGACTTCGGCGCGGTGCTGACGCAGACCGTGGTCGTCGGAGTGGACCTCGAAGCGGCACACGTCGCGGTTGAGCTTCTTCGCCCGCTCCGCGAGCCGGTACGACAGATCGGGGTCCGTCCGCCCGTCGTTGGTGCCGTGCACCAGCAGCACCCGCCGTCCCGCCAGCTGGCGCACCGGGTCGGGGGCCAGCAGGGCCTCCGGCTCGGGCAGCCACGGGGCCAGGGCGAGCACCGAGGTCACGGCCGCGTGCCCGGCGGCGCGCAGGGCCGCCCGCGCGCCCATGCCGGTGCCGACCAGACACACGGGCACGTCCCCGTAGCGCCGCACCAGCTCGTCCGCGGCCCACTCGGTGTCCCGCACGGGGTGCGCGGCAGGACCGTTCCAGCCGCGGTGCCGGTAGCGCAGGACGTGCACGGCCAGTCCGTCCGATTCACCCGCCCGGGTCAGCCGGCGCGCCAGCGGCCGCTGGGCGGCCACCGTCAGCCGGCCGGGTCCGCGGGTCCCGGTGGCCGGCCCGGAGGGCAGCAGCAGGGCCACACCGTGGACCGTGTCACCGGCGCCCCCCTGGGCGCCGAGCGGCCTTCCCAGCCGGGCGGCGGAGTCCTCCGGACCGTTCTCGCGCCCCTGCGCGGCATGCTCCCCGGAGCCGCCCGGTTCGTCGGGGTCCCGCTGCGGCAACGCTTGCTGCTGAGCCATGGCAGACAACCATGGCAGAAGGACGCCCGCTGTCCACCCCGCCGAAGGGTCACCGTTCCGTATCGTTCGGTGATATCTACGCGCGTAGGGGCTACAGTGCCGAAATGACGAGCGAGACCATCTCAACACCCACTCCGGAGCAGATCCGCCGCGCGCCGAAGGTGCTGCTCCACGATCACCTCGACGGCGGCCTGCGCCCCGGGACGGTCGTCGACCTGGCCCGCGCGACGGGCTACGACAAGCTGCCCGAGAGCGACCCGGACAAGCTGGGCGTCTGGTTCCGCGAGGCGGCCGACTCCGGCTCGCTGGAGCGCTACCTGGAGACCTTCGCGCACACCTGCGCCGTCATGCAGACCCGTGAGGCGCTCGTCCGCGTCGCCGCCGAGTGCGCCGAGGACCTCGCCGCGGACGGCGTCGTCTACGCCGAGGTGCGCTACGCGCCCGAGCAGCACCTGGAGGCCGGGCTCACCCTCGAAGAGGTCGTCGAGGCCGTGAACGAGGGCTTCCGCGAGGGCGAGCGCCGGGCCCGCGAGAACGGTCACCGCATCCGCGTCGGCGCGCTGCTGACCGCCATGCGGCACGCCGCCCGCGCCCTGGAGATCGCCGAACTGGCCAACCGCTACCGCGACTCCGGCGTCGCCGGCTTCGACATCGCGGGCGCGGAGGCGGGCTTCCCGCCCACCCGCCACCTCGACGCGTTCGAGTACCTCAAGCGGGAGAACAACCACTTCACCATCCACGCCGGCGAGGCCTTCGGCCTGCCCTCCATCTGGCAGGCCCTGCAGTGGTGCGGCGCCGACCGCCTCGGCCACGGCGTGCGCATCATCGACGACATCGAGGTCGCCGAGGACGGCACCGTCACGCTCGGCCGGCTCGCCTCCTACGTCCGGGACAAGCGCATCCCGCTGGAGATGTGCCCGACCTCCAACCTCCAGACCGCGGCGGCCGCTTCCTACGAGGAGCACCCCATCGGTCTGCTGCGCCGGCTGCATTTCCGCCTTACCGTGAATACGGATAATCGGCTGATGAGCGGTACCAGCATGAGCCGTGAATTCGAGCACCTGGTCAAGGCGTTCCACTACACGCTCGACGACATGCAGTGGTTCACCGTCAACGCGATGAAGTCGGCCTTCATCCCATTCGATGAACGTCTCGCCATGATCAATGAGGTCATCAAGCCGGGTTACGCGGAGCTGAAGTCCGAGTGGCTGTTCCGCCCGACGCCGGTGCAGAGCGTCTGACCAGCAATTCCCTTGACCGGCGGGGCGACTCGCCGGCCGCTGGGCAATCTCCGTGAATACGGCCGGGACTTCTCGTCCCGGCCGTGTCACTTATTGCGGGCCCCCGGTTCTCGTGACTAGCTTGCAGTGCCGCTCAAAATTCCCCCCGTCACGAGGACACAATCAGATGAAGCAGGGAACCCTCAAGTCTCTCGGTACCGCTGCCGTCGGTGCTGCCATCGCCATCACCGCGGCCGGAACCGCCTCCGCGGCGGCGGGCACCCCGGGCACGCTCGAGTCGGTCGCCACCACCGTCGAGGTCACCTCGCAGAAGATGCCCCTGGAGCAGGTCGCCAAGGCGGCCCCCGGCGGCACGGCCGTCTCGGCGGTGAACCGGGTCCTCGGCAGCGGAGTCCTGCACAACGCGTCCAAGGCGGTCGACAACTCCCTGGCCCCCAACCTCCCCCAGGACAGCAAGGGCAACAGCGGTCTCCTCGGCCTGCTGCCCACCGGCTTCAAGGGCATCTCCATGCCCGGCACCGGCGGCGGTCACTGAGCACAACGCGCGACGACCCACGACGCGGCGGGCCGCGCACCCCGGTGGGGGTGCGCGGCCCGCCGCGTTCGCGCCGTGCGCGGACGGCTCACCACGCCTGGGCCTCCCGGTGCGCCTTCTCCGACGGCAGCAGGATCCACAGCGCGAGGTAGAGCAGGAACTGCGGCCCGGGCAGCAGGCAGGAGAGCAGGAAGATCACCCGCATCGTCGTGCGGGACATCCCGAAGCGCTCGGCCAGCCCCGCGCAGACGCCGGCGATCATCCTGTGGTTCCGGGGGCGGACCAGCGGAGCGGACATGGCGGTGACTCCTCGTCGTGTGCGGTGCGGGAACGTTTCCCGACACCCACAACGCTACGGACGCGGGCCGCGCCGGGCGTCGCCCTACGGAGCGATCCCGACCCTGGGGATCGTGCGGGTCAGCACCGGATCCGGCTCCTCCCGGCGGAGGGGGCGGCCCGGGCCCGTCTCGGACCTGCGGCGTAGCCGGGCCCGTACGGCGGGCACCACGGCCAGGTGCGCCACCGCGACGCCGGTGACGTTGAGCAGCAGCCCGTCCACGTCCAGGACCTGCCCGACGACGCCGCTGCGGACGACCTGGAGCGCCAGCGAGAGCATCACGGCGGTGAAGACCGTGCGGGTCAGCGAGCCCAGCTCCGAGACCGCGAGCCGGCCGCCGGCCCACGGCAGCAGCACCCCCAGCGGCGCGAACGGCAGCAGCCCCGCCCCTATCGTGCGGGCCGCCTCCCAGGGCGCCAGCGCCAGGTCGGCCCGCAGGGTCGCCAGCGGCTCCAGGTGCGCGGCGGTCACCCAGGGTGCCGTCAGGGGCCGCAGGGCGAGCCAGGTCACCACCAGCAGATGGACGGCCAGGAGCACACGGCCCACCACGCGGTAGCGGTATCGGAGGGCGGGCGTACCGCCGTAACCATGACGCTGCACGCCCCCCAGGACGCGGGGCGCGGGGCGCGCGGTTCCGGGGGTACGCCACGCAGGGTGAGCGCGCCGGTCGCCCCGGCGGAACCCCCGGCCGGGGCCCCGCCGGATCAGGAGCCGGTTCAGGAGACCGTGACGCCGGTGCCCTGGACCGACTCCGGGCGGGTGCGGAGCTCGTCCGTGCACGTGTAGCGCTTGGGCTTCTCCGTGCCCGGGCCGCCCAGCACGACGCTGCTCTTCCCGTCCGCCGCGGCCGTGCCGGCATAGGTGCACACCAGCTGGGCCAGCGCCGGGGGCGGCAGGTCGTCCGGGGCCGTGCTCAGCCGGAGCGTGGCGGACGGGTCGCCCCTGCCGGGGCCCGCGACGGACAGGTTGCCCGGCACGTCGGTGGAGAAGCCCGCGTCGTCCTCGGCGGGCGAGGGCTGCCGGCGGAGCTCGTCCAGCAGGGCGCGGGCGACCTTCACCGCGTCGTCCCCGTCGGGGAGCGGCACGTTGCGCGTCACCGGCAGTAGCTGCGAGGTGCACAGCAGCTGCACGGACAGGGCCGCGCTGCCGGAGGCCGCGGAGGACTGGGCGCCCGGGCGCACCACGCAGGTGGCGCGGGAGGGCGCGCCGCCGGCGTCGACCGGGACGGCGGTGCCGCGGATGCCGCAGCCGGTGAGCAGGGCGAGCCCGGCCAGCAGCGCGGAGGACCCGGCGGCCGTCCGCGCGGCGGCGGCCCGGGGGAAGCGCGGGCGTCTCACTGTGCGCCCCCTTCCGCCGGGCCGGCGCCATTGCCGTTCGTGCCGGTCCCGTCCGGTTCGCGGGCGAGGTCGGAGGCGTCGCGCGGGAGGGTGAGGGTGAAGACCGCACCGCCCTCGGGGGAGTTGGCGGCGGTGATCTCGCCGCCGTGGATGTGGGCGTTCTCCAGGGCGATCGACAGGCCCAGACCGCTGCCCTCGGACCGGGGCCGGGAGGCGCTGGCCTTGTAGAAGCGGTCGAACACGTGCGGCAGGACGTCCTCGGGGATGCCGGGGCCGTGGTCGCGCACCTCGATGACCAGCCGGTCGTCGACGGGGCGCACGGCGACGCGCACCGGGGACCCGCCGTGCTTGAGGGCGTTGCCGATGAGGTTGGCCAGGATCACGTCCAGCCGGCGCGGGTCGAGGCGGGACATGATGCCGCGCTCGGCGTCCAGCTCGACCGCGTCCAGCCAGGCCCGCGCGTCGATGCAGGCCGTCACCTGGTCGGCGACGTCGACGTCGTCCAGCACCAGCCGGGCCGTGCCCGCGTCGAAGCGGGTGACCTCCATGAGGTTCTCCACCAGGTCGTTCAGCCGCCGTGTCTCGCTCACCACCAGCTGCACGGCAGGGGCGATCATCGGGTCGAGGGAGTCGGCCTCGTCCTCCAGCACCTCGGTCACGGCCGTGATCGCGGTGAGCGGGGTACGCAGCTCGTGCGACATGTCCGCCACGAACCGCCGGCTGGCCGCCTCCCGGGCGCTCAGCTCCTCGACCCGCTTCTCCAGCGCTTCCGCGGTCCGGTTGAAGGTCCGTGAGAGTTCGGCCAGTTCGTCCGTGCCGGACACCTGGAGCCGGGTGTCCAGCTTGCCCTCGCCGAGCCGCCGCGCGGCGTCGCCGAGCCGCTGCACGGGCCGCAGCACGGTCGAGGCCGCGGCCTGGGCGAGCAGGGCGGAGCCGATCAGGGCGAGCCCGGTGGCGATGCCCAGCGACCAGGCCAGCGAGTTCAGGTCGGCCCGCTCGTTCTCCAGGGACTTCAGCAGATAGCCGGTCGGCCCGCCGCCGATCACCTTCGCGCCGCCGACCAGGTAGGGCTTGTTGCCCAGCGTGATCCGCTGCCAGTACAGGTGGTACGGGTACGCGTTCGACTCGTCGACGCGGCGCTCGCGGTTCACCGCCGTGACCAGCGACTGCGGCACGACCTTGAGCGTGAACAGGTCCCGGTCGGAGGGTGCGGCGCAGTCGCCGCCGCCCTTGACCTTGCCGATCAGCAGGACCTCGTACTTCTGCGAGGTGCCCGCCATCCGGTCCGCGGCCTCCTGGAGCTCCGGGCAGGTCGGCGTCAGCGGCAGCGAGGCGGTGTTGTCCTGGAGGGACTTGCGGAAGTCGTCCAGGGCCGCGTTCTGGGTACGGGTGAGGACGGCGTCGCGGTTCAGCCAGTACGCGATCGCGGAGGCCGACACGGCGGCGGCGAGGGCCACCAGGGCGAACACGAGCATCAGCCGCAGCCGCAGGCTGATCCACCGCATGCTGAGCCGCGCCGTGTTCCTGGCGGCCGCCCAGCCCCGCATCCCGGCGGGCTCTTCAGTCACTTGTGCGCTTCCCGTACTCGTTCCGGAGGTCTACAGAGGTCCACAGCGGTCCACGGGGGATCACCGCGGGGTCACTGCGGGGCGTCGAGGCGGTAGCCGACGCCGCGCACCGTGCGGATCAGGGTGGGGGAGGACGGCACGTCCTCGACCTTGGCCCGCAGCCGCTGGACGCAGGCGTCCACCAGCCGGGAGTCGCCGAGGTAGTCGTGCTCCCAGACCAGGCGCAGCAGCTGCTGCCGGGAGAGCGCCTGCCCCGGCCGCCGGCTGAGCTCCAGCAGCAGCCGCAGCTCGGTCGGGGTGAGCTGGAGGTCCTGGCCGTTCTTGGTGACCGTCATCGCGGACCGGTCGATGACCAGCGAACCGAAGGTCGCCGAGTCGTTCGACTCCCGCTCGCCGCGGCGCAGCACCGCGCGGATCCGGGCGTCCAGCACCCGGCCCTGCACCGGCTTGACCACGTAGTCGTCCGCACCGGACTCCAGGCCCACCACGACATCGATGTCGTCGTTGCGCGCGGTGAGCAGGATGATCGGCAGCTGGTCGGTGCGCCGGATCCTGCGGCACACCTCGAAGCCGTCGATCCCCGGCAGCATGACGTCCAGCACGATCAGATCCGGCCGCTGCTCGCGGAGCAGCTTCAGGCCGTCCTCGCCCGTCGCCGCGGTCACCACACGGTGACCCTGGCGTGACAGCGAGAATTCGAGGGCCGTGCGGATGGCGTCGTCGTCCTCGATCAGCAACAGGAAAGGCACGGCCTCATTCTGGCCCAAGACCGGGCCCCGGATCGACAGAGGGCGCTCCGCTCCGGTCGTCGTGGCTCCGCGGGACGCCACCCCGGCCTGTTGCACGGCTGTGACAGTCGGCGGACAACGCGATGAAACTGGCCCGGCAGGCTGAGGTGCACCGGGTGGGAAACCCCCGGCCGAGAACGGATCCATCCGGCACCACCGACGGGGGGCGTGAGATGAACACACTGCACAGCACCACGACCAGCGCAGTGCGTACGCGTCTGCACGACGTCGGCACCGGCAGGGGTCAGGAGAAGTCTGGTGCCGCGGGTGTGCGGGGGTGTGCTCGTGGCACCGGGCGTGTGAGGCCGCCGTATCTGGTGGCCATCGACGCGATCGCGTACGGGGAGCCCGGAGGAGGCGCGGGGGGCGCCTCGGGGGCCGCAGGGGAGCGTGACAGGAACGCGACCCGGACGGTGACGGCGGACGCCGAAGCGGCGTTCACCGCCTACGTCCAGGAGCGCCGGGCCTCCCTGTACGCGACCGCGTACCACCTCACCGGCGACCGGCACGAGGCGGAGGACCTGCTGCAGAGCGCGCTGTTCTCCACCTACCGGGCCTGGGACCGGATCACCGACAAGGCCGCGGTCGGCGGCTACCTGCGCCGCACGATGACGAACCTGCACATCAGTGCCTGGCGCCGGCGCAAGCTCAACGAGTACCCGACCGAGGAGCTGCCGGAGACGGTGGCCGAGCAGGACGCGATGCGCGGCACCGAGCTGCGCGCCGTGCTCTGGCAGGCCCTGGCCCGGCTGCCCGAACTCCAGCGCACGATGCTCGTCCTGCGCTACTACGAGGGCCGTACGGACCCGGAGATCGCCGAGATCCTCGACATCAGCGTCGGCACGGTCAAGAGCAGCATCTGGCGCTCCCTGCGCCGGCTGCGCGACGACGAGGCGCTCGGCAACGGCCGGGCCCTGCAGGAGTCCTTCGGGGAGCTGGTCGCCTAGCGGCGGGCTCTCCGGGGAGACGGGGGAACACGGGGGACACGGGGGAAACCGGGGGAAACCACGGGGGAAGAGAGCGGGCCTGGCGGCCGGGGGGATCGCCGGGCCCGCTCTCGCGTGTCCGCAGGACGTCAGGCGCCGCGGACGGTGACGACCGGCTCGTGGCGCACGGGGAAGTTGACCGACGCGGCGATGAAGCAGCCCCGGTGCGCCGCCTCGTGCAGGGCGGCCGCCCGCTCGGTCATCGCGGCGTCCGCCACCTCGACGCGCGGGCGCAGCACCGCCTCGGTGAAGTGACCGCCCTCGGCGGTCTCGCGCATGGTGCCGTGCGCCTGGTCGGTGTAGGCGGTGACCACCACGCCCGCGCTCGCGCACACGTGCAGATACGCCAGCATGTGGCACTCGGACAGGGCGGCCAGCAGCAGCAGTTCCGGGTTCCAGCGGGCGGCGTCGCCCCGGAACGCGGGGTCGGAGCTGCCCAGCAGACCGGGCCGGCCCTCGGCGGCGATCTCGTGGTCGCGGCCGTAGCCGCGGTAGGTGGCGGTGCCGGTGCCCTGGTTGCCCGTCCAGGTCACCGTGGTCTCGTAGGTGTGCTCCCGTGCCATGACGCTTCCCCTCCCGACGCTCAGCGATCAGTACCTGATCAAAACCTGATCAGATGCGTACGCTCTCACGCCGGCCCGCGGCCGCGGCGGCGATGCGTCCCATGGCGGTCTCCCGGCCGCAGGCGAACGCACCCAGAGCGGTCTGGCGGGCCACGATGCCGCGCTCCTCGCGCATCAGCCGCAGTCCGCGCCGGACCAGGTAGAGGACGGGCTTGCGCGCCTCGCGCAGGTCGCGCAGCAGGCGGCGGCGGAAGGTGGTGGACGGCCGGCCGCGCAGGCACAGCGCGTCGGCCAGCAGACCGAGCTCCCGGCAGCGGTCGATGACGTCGGCGGCGAAGATGCCCTCGGCGATGAACAGCGGCGTCCGGCCGATGTCCAGGCTGTTCGCGCCGATCCGCGAGCTCGTGGCGATGTCGTACACCGGCACGTCCGCCCGGGACGTGCGGCACAGGGAGTCGATCGCGGCGACGGCGGCGTCCGCGTCCCATGACAGCGGCGAGTCCCAGTCGGTGCCGGAGCCGTCCGCCAGCAGCGGCAGCGTCGGGTCGCCGCCCTCCTTGTAGAAGTCGTCGAGATTGAGGACGGGCAGCCCGGTACGGGCGGCGAGGGACGACTTCCCGGAACCGGACGGACCGGTGAGCAGGATGACGCGCGCGGAGGACAGGAGGGAACTCACGGGACACCAGTGTGACGCATTGCCCCGCGTGGGCGATCCCCCCGGGTTGTACCAACACGCCCTGTATTCGGTCGGATACGGTGAGCGACCGAATTCGTCCACTCGAACCCCGGTGGTGTCATGACCTCCCGCGCACGTCACGCACGCCCCGTACCGCCCCCGCCGTTCCTCCGCGTCCTGCGGCGCCTCGGGCTGACCGCCTCGGCCGGCGCCGCGCTCGTCGCCGCCGGCGCGAGCCAGGCGGGCGCCCAGCCGCTCGCCGCCCAACCGGTCGCACCGGTCGGGCCGAGCGCCCAGCCGGCCGCCCAGATCGGCCCCTTCGACCTGGCGGCAGCCGTGCGGGGGACCGGCGAGGGCCTGGACCAGACCGTCCACGGCCTCGGGCCCGTGGTGAAGGGCCTGCCCGTCAACCCGCTCGCCCCCGGCGCCTTCAACCCGCTGGACAACGGGGTGGGCACCCGGATCGGCGACTTCAAGCCGGTCGGCACCCAACTGCTCACCGGATCCCTGGCCAAGGGCGGCAAGGTCAAGGACATCCCGGTGGTCGGCATGGCCACGGGCCTGCTCCCGGGCTGACGGCACGACTGAGCGCACATACGCCGACGGCGGCTCCCCGGACGTACCGGGAAGCCGCCGTCGGGCGCGTACGGCAGGGCCGGACGGCTCAGTAGGAGGAGCCGCCGACGCCCAGGGAACCCGTCGGGTGCCAGACGGTCTTCGTCTCCAGGAAGGCCGTCAGACGCTCCGTGCCCGGGTCCGCGGACCAGTCCACAGGCTGTGGACGGAGCACGCGCTTGAGGTTGTCGGCCGCCTCGACCTCCAGCGACCGGGCCAGCTCGGCCTCCGCGCCCGCCAGGTCGATCGCGTTGACGTCCTGGTGCGCGGCCAGCGGCACCGCGATCTCGGCGGTCCTGCCCGACAGGACGTTGACCACACCGCCCGGCAGGTCGGAGGTGGCCAGCACCTCGCCGAGCGACAGCGCCGGCAGCGGCGCCTTCTCGGCGGCGATGACGACGGCCGTGTTGCCGGACGCGATCACCGGGGCGATCACGGAGACCAGGCCGAGGAAGGACGACTCCTGCGGGGCCAGCACGGCGACGACGCCGGTCGGCTCCGTGGAGGAGACGTTGAAGAACGGGCCGGCGACCGGGTTGGCCGCACCGGTGATCTGGCCGATCTTGTCGGTCCAGCCCGCGTACCAGACCCAGCGGTCGATCGCCGCGTCCACCTGGGCCGCGGCCTTCGACTTCGACAGGCCCTCGGCGTCCGCGACCTCCGCGACGAACTGATCGCGGCGGCCCTCCAGCATCTCGGCGATGCGGTAGAGGATCTGGCCGCGGTTGTACGCCGTGGCGCCCGACCAGCCGCCGAACGCCTTGCGCGCCGCGACGACCGCGTCACGCGCGTCCTTGCGGGAGGACAGCGGGGCGTTGGCCAGCCACTTGCCCTTTGAGTCGGTCACCTCGTACACCCGCCCGCTCTCGGACCGGGGGAACTTGCCCCCGACGAACAGCTTGTAGGTCTTGAGCACGCTCAGACGATCAGACATCGAGGTAGGCCTCCAGACCGTGACGGCCACCTTCGCGGCCGAAGCCCGACTCCTTGAAGCCGCCGAAGGGCGAGGTCGGGTCGAACTTGTTGAACGTGTTGGCCCAGACGACACCGGCGCGCAGCTTGCCCGCGACGGCCAGCATGCGCGAGCCCTTCTCCGTCCAGATGCCGGCGGACAGCCCGTACTGGCTGTTGTTGGCCTTGGCGACGGCCTCGCCCGGGGTGCGGAAGGTCAGCACGGACAGCACCGGGCCGAAGATCTCCTCGCGCGCGATCCGGTGCGCCTGCGTGACGTTCGTGAAGAGCGTCGGGGCGAACCAGTAGCCGTTGCCCGGCAGTTCGCAGGCCGGGGCCCAGCGCTCGGCGCCCTCCGCCTCGCCGCTGTCGGCCAGCGCGGTGATGCGGGCCAGCTGCTCGGCCGAGTTGATCGCACCGACGTCGGTGTTCTTGTCCAGCGGGTCGCCGACGCGCAGGGTGCTCATGCGGCGCTTCAGGGCGTCCAGCAGCTCGTCCTGGATCGACTCCTGGACCAGCAGGCGGGAGCCCGCGCAGCAGACCTGGCCCTGGTTGAAGAAGATGCCGTTGACGATGCCCTCGACCGCCTGGTCGATCGGCGCGTCGTCGAAGACGATGTTCGCGCCCTTGCCGCCCAGCTCCAGGGTCAGCTTCTTGTCCGTGCCGGCCACGGTCCGGGCGATCTGCTTGCCGACGGCGGTGGAGCCGGTGAACGCCACCTTGTCCACGCCCTCGTGCCCGACGAGCGCGGCGCCGGTCGAGCCGTCGCCGGTGAGGATGTTGACGACGCCCTTGGGCAGACCCGCCTGGCGGCAGATGTCCGCGAAGAACAGCGCGGACAGCGGCGTGGTCTCGGCCGGCTTCAGCACGACCGTGTTGCCCGCCGCGAGCGCCGGGGCGATCTTCCACGCCAGCATCAGCAGCGGGAAGTTCCACGGGATGACCTGGCCCGCCACACCCAGCGGCTTCGGGTTCGGGCCGAAGCCGGCGTGGTCCAGCTTGTCGGCCCAGCCCGCGTAGTAGAAGAAGTGCGCGGCGACCAGCGGGAGGTCCGCGTCGCGGGTCTCCTTGATCGGCTTGCCGTTGTCCAGCGTCTCCAGGACGGCCAGCTCGCGCGAGCGCTCCTGGATGATCCGCGCGATGCGGAACAGGTACTTCGCGCGCTCCGAACCCGGCAGCGCCGACCACTTCTCGAACGCCTTGCGCGCGGCCTTGACGGCCGCGTCCACGTCCTCCGCGGAGGCCTGCGCGACCTCGGAGAGGACCTCCTCGGTCGACGGCGAGACCGTCTTGAAGACCTTGCCGTCGGACGCCTCGCGGAACTCGCCGTCGATGAACAGCCCGTACGACGGGGCGATGTCGACGACCGCGCGCGACTCGGGCGCCGGTGCGTATTCGAAAACCATGATCAGTCCACCGTCACGTAGTCGGGACCGGAGTAGCGCCCGGTGCTCAGCTTCTGCCGCTGCATCAGCAGGTCGTTGAGGAGGCTGGAGGCACCGAAGCGGAACCATTCGTTGGTCAGCCACTCCGGGCCGACGGTCTCGTTGACCAGCACCAGGAACTTCAGCGCGTCCTTGGTCGTCCGGATGCCGCCCGCCGGCTTCACGCCGACCTGCACCCCGGTCGCGTCGCGGAAGTCGCGCACGGCCTCCAGCATCAGCAGGGTGTTCGCCGGGGTGGCGTTCACCGCCACCTTGCCGGTCGAGGTCTTGATGAAGTCGGCGCCGGCCAGCATGCCGAGCCAGGAGGCGCGGCGGATGTTGTCGTACGTCGACAGCTCGCCGGTCTCGAAGATGACCTTCAGCCGGGCGGCCGTGCCGTCCGGGCGGCGGCAGGCGTCCTTGACGGCCTTGATCTCCTCGAAGACGGAGAGGTAACGCCCGGCCAGGAACGCGCCGCGGTCGATCACCATGTCGATCTCGTCCGCGCCCGCCGCGACGGCGTCCACCGTGTCCGCCAGCTTCACCGGCAGGGCCGCCCGGCCCGCCGGGAACGCGGTCGCCACGGACGCCACCTTGACCTCGGAACCCCGCAGGGCCTCGGCGGCGGTCGCCACCATGTCGGGGTACACGCAGATCGCCGCGGTGCGCGGCGTCTCGCGGTCGGTGGGGTCGGGGTTGAGGGCCTTGGCGCACAGCGCCCGGACCTTGCCGGGGGTGTCCGCGCCCTCCAGGGTCGTGAGGTCGATCATGGAGATCGCCAGGTCGATGGCGTAGGCCTTCGCCGTCGTCTTGATCGAGCGGGTGCCGAGCGCTGCCGCGCGGGCCTCCAGCCCGACCGGGTCGACACCCGGCAGGCCGTGCAGGAAGCGGCGCAGCGCACCGTCGGAGGCGGTCACGTCCGCCATCGACGCCAGTCGCTCCGCGGCCTCGTTGCCGGTTGAGGGGAACGTGGAAGGTGGGGGCATGGTCACCCGACGAGCATATCTACGCGCGTAGCGCGTGTCACCCCTTGCGAACGACTCCCTCGTCACACCACCAGTCTGGCGCCGTGGTGCACAATCGGCCGCATGACGAGCTCCCCGAAGGCCCCCCAGGAATACGCCGACCGGTCCTACCGGTCTCCCGCCGGGATCGGTACCGGCGTGCTGCTCCTCGGGCTCGTCGCCTGGCTGGGCGGCGACGCGATCGCCCGCGGCGAGGGCCGCACGCCGTGGCTCGCGCTGGCCGGAATGCTGTGCGTGGTGCCACTGATCATCGCCTTCACCCTCCGCCCCGGGGTCTGGGCCGGGGCGGACCGGCTGCTCGTCCGCAACCCCTTCCGCACGATCACCCTGCCGTGGGGCGCCGTCGACGCCGTCCGGGCCGGCTACTCCAGCGAGGTGCTCGCCGGGGGGCGCACGTACCAGCTGTGGTCGATCCCGGTCTCCCTGCGCCAGCGCAAGCGCGCCGTGCGGCGGGGCGAGCGCGAGGGCGACGGCGAGGCGGGGCGCGCGACGGCCGACGCGGCGGTCTCCGCGCTGCGGGATCTCGCCGAGAAGAACGCGGAGCGCGCTACCGCGCAGGGTGAGGTGAATGTGCGGTGGGCGTACGAGATGATCGTGCCGTCGTTCGTCGGGCTCGTGCTGCTCGTCGTCCTGGCGGCGCGCTGACGCCTCTTCCCGTCCGCCCACCCGTCGCTCGGAACGTCCGAGGGCCCGGGGGCGGCACCCCCGGACCCTCCTGAGGGCGGTCAGATGCCCGCGGCCTCCGCCACGTCGCGCTTGATCGCGGACAGGACGTCGGCGGCAAGCGTCCGCGCGTCGGCGAGCGCCGTCGCCGACGACACCGGGACCACGGCCTCCAGGTAGCACTTCAGCTTCGGCTCCGTGCCGCTCGGCCGCACGATGACGCGGGCGCCCGAGACCGTCCCCGCCTCGTCACCGGCGAGGTGGTAGCGGAGGCCGTCCGTCGGCGGCAGGGTCTCGGTGCCCTTGGTGAGGTCCTCCGCGGAGGCCACCCGCAGACCCGCCAGGGCCGTCGGGGGCTGCTCACGCAGCCGGCGCATCGCGGCGGCGATGAGGGAGAGGTCCTCCACGCGCACCGACAGCTGGTCCGTGGCGTGCAGCCCGTGTTCGACCGCCAGGTCGTCGAGGAGGTCGGTGAGCGTGCGGCCCGACTCCTTCAGCTCCGCCGTCAGCTCGGCGACCAGCAGGGCGGCGGTGATGCCGTCCTTGTCGCGGACGCCCTCCGGGTCGACGCAGTAGCCCAGCGCCTCCTCGTAGGCGTAGCGCAGGCCGTTCACCCGGGCGAGCCACTTGAAGCCGGTCAGCGTCTCCTCGTACGGGGTGCCGGTGGAGGCGGCGGCGATGCGGGAGAGCAGCGAGGAGGAGACGATCGTCGTCGCGAACGTGCCGGCCGCCTTCTTGTGCACGAGGTGCGTCGCGAGCAGCGCGCCGACCTCGTCGCCGCGGAGCATGCGCCAGCCCTCGGCCGTGTCCGGGGCGGGCACGGCGACCGCGCAGCGGTCCGCGTCGGGGTCGTTGGCGATGATGATGTCCGGCGCGGCGCCCGCCTCGGCGGCCGCGCGGGCCGTCGCGAAGGCGAGGTCCATCGCGCCCGGCTCCTCCGGGTTGGGGAAGGCGACCGTGGGGAAGTCCGGGTCCGGCTCGGCCTGCTCGGCGACGACGGCCGGTGCCGGGAAGCCGGCGCGGGCGAAGGCGGCGGTCAGGACGTCGCGGCCGACGCCGTGCATGGGCGTGTAGACGACGCGGACGTCCCGGGCGGAGCCGGTGGACAGGACGGCGTCGGTGCGCTCCAGGTAGGCGCCGACGACGGTCTCCTCGGGGAGGGTCTCCCAGCCGGCGTCGGGGCGGGGCACGTCGTTCAGGCTCGCGATCGCCGCGATCTCGGCGGCGATCTCCGCGTCGGCCGGGGGCACGATCTGGGAGCCGTCGCCCAGGTAGACCTTGTAGCCGTTGTCCCGGGGCGGGTTGTGGCTGGCGGTGACCTCGACGCCCGCGACCGCGCCGAGGTGGCGGATGGCGAAGGCGAGGACGGGGGTCGGGAGGGGGCGCGGCATGAGCGCGGCCTTCAGGCCGGCGCCGGTCATGACGGCGGCGGTGTCGCGGGCGAAGTCGGCGCTCTTGTAGCGGGCGTCGTAGCCGATGACGACGGTCTTCCCGGCGTGGCCCTGCTTCTTCAGATACGCGGCGAGACCGGCGGCGGCGCGGATGACGACGGTGCGGTTCATGCGCATCGGGCCGGCGCCGAGCTCGCCGCGGAGGCCGGCGGTGCCGAACTGCAGGGTGCCGGCGAAGCGGGCGGTCAGCTCGGTGACGTCCTGGGCGTCGATCAGCGCGGCCAGCTCGTCGCGGGTCTCGGGGTCGGGGTCCTCGGCGAGCCACGCTCGGGCTTGGGCGATGACGTCTCGCTCCACGGGGTTCCCTCCGGGGTGGGTTCGGTTGTACGTGGGTGCGGGGGCGGGCCTGCGGGTGGGGCGGGCCTTGAACGGAGCACCCGCCCACCCGTACCCCGGTATGCCGGGGGTCATGGGTGGGCGGGTGGGGAAATCACGCGCCTGCGGCGTCCGTCAGAGGCGGTCGAGGATCTGGGCCAGCAGTTCGCCCATCCGCGCGGCGGAGTCGCGGCCGGCCTGGAGGACCTCCTCGTGGTTGAGGGGCTCGCCCGTCATGCCGGCGGCGAGGTTGGTGACGAGGGAGATGCCGAGCACCTCGGCGCCCGCCTCGCGGGCCGCGATGGCCTCCAGGGTGGTGGACATGCCGACCAGGTCCGCGCCCAGCGTGCGGATCATCTTGATCTCGGCCGGGGTCTCGTAGTGCGGGCCGGGGAACTGGACGTACACGCCCTCTTCGAGGGTCGGGTCGACCTCCTTGCACAGGGCGCGCAGGCGGGGCGAGTACAGGTCGGTGAGGTCGACGAAGTTCGCGCCGACGATCGGCGAGGTCGCCGTGAGGTTGATGTGGTCGCTGATCAGCACCGGCTGGCCGGGGCGCATGCCGTCGCGGAGACCGCCGCAGCCGTTGGTCAGGACGATGGTCTTGCAGCCCGCGGCGACGGCGGTGCGGACGCCGTGCGCGACGGAGGCCACGCCGCGGCCCTCGTAGAAGTGCGTGCGGCCGAGGAAGACGAGCACGCGCTTGTCGTTGACCTTGTACGAGCGGATGGTGCCCGCGTGGCCCGCGACGGCGGGCGGCGGGAAGCCGGGGAGCTCGGTGACCGGGAGCTCGATCTCGGGGGTGCCGAGCGCGTCGGTGGCGGGAACCCACCCGGAGCCCATGACCAGGGCGACGTCGTGGGTCTCGGCGCCCGTGAGCTCGCGCAGGCGGGCGGCGGCGGCGTCGGCCGCGGCGTACGGGTCGGCCTGGATGTCCGGAGTAACTGATGCGTTCACGCGGACGAGGGTAACCGCTCTTCGCCTACGCGCGTAGATGTCGCCGGTTACGGTGTTCGGATTGTTGCTTTGTGCGTTCTGACGAGATGAGTCCCGTCGAGTTCAGCACGGCCGCTTGCGGAGTTCCATCACATAGTCGTGCGGCGCGCCCGCGGATTCCGCGGCGTCGGCGATTTCGCCCAGATAGCGGGCGGAGGGCAGACCGCCCTCGTAGCCGTTGAGGACATAGATCCAGGCGGGTTCCTCGCCGTCGAGGGTGTGCACCCGGACCCGCATGCGGCGGTAGATGTCCAGGCCGACGCCCTCCCAACGGTCCATCGAGTCCTCGTCCATCGGAGCGATGTCGTAGAGGGCCACGAAGACCTGGGAGCGGGGGGCCTCGACGACGGTCGCCAGGGCGCCTTCCCAGCCCATCTGCTCGCCGCCGAAGGTCAGGCGCCAGTCGGCGAGCCAGCCCGTGCCGCGCAGCGGCGAGTGGGGTGCGCGGCGCGCCATCAGCCGCGCGTCGAGGTTGCCGGCGTACGCGGCGTAGAGCGACATGCTTCCGAGGGTACGGGAGTGAGGCGCGACGGCATTTGGGGTGGCAGTCTCGAAGGGAGGTTCGTGGGGAACTGTCCGGCGGGCGTCGCGTGAATGTGCGGACCGGGGCCCCCTAAGGAGTCGCTTCGATGGGTGCGGAACAATGGAGTACGTGACTCGGATCGTGATCATCGGTGGCGGACCCGGCGGCTATGAGGCGGCGCTCGTCGCCGCTCAGCTCGGCGCGGAGGTGACCGTCGTCGACTGCGACGGTCTGGGCGGGGCGTCGGTGCTGACCGACTGCGTGCCCTCGAAGACTCTCATCGCGACGGCCGAGGTGATGACGAACTTCGACTCCTCGCACGAGGAGCTGGGGATCATCGTCGCCGACGACACCCCGCCGCTGGAGCGGGCCGCGGGCGTCATGGGCGTGGACCTCGGCAAGGTGAACCGGCGTGTGAAGCGGCTCGCGATCGCGCAGTCGCACGACATCACCGCTTCGGTGACCCGGGCCGGCGGGCGCGTGCTGCGCGGGCGCGGCCGGCTGGAGCCGCAGCAGGCGCCGGACGGCTCGCGCCGGGTCGTGGTGCGGCTGGCGGACGGCACCGAGGAGACGCTGGCCGCGGACGCGGTGCTGATCGCGACGGGTGCGCACCCGAGGGAGATCCCGGACGCGCTGCCCGACGGCGAGCGCATCCTGAACTGGACCCAGGTCTACGACCTGGAGGAGCTCCCCGAGGAGCTCATCGTGGTGGGTTCCGGTGTGACCGGTGCCGAGTTCGCCGGGGCGTACCAGGCGCTCGGCTCCAAGGTCACGCTGGTCTCCAGCCGGGACCGGGTGCTGCCGGGCGAGGACCCGGACGCGGCGGCCGTGCTGGAGGACGTCTTCCGGCGCCGCGGCATGAACGTCATGGCGCGCTCGCGGGCGCAGTCCGCCAAGCGGGTGGGCGACCGGGTGGAGGTCACGCTGGCCGACGGCCGGGTGATCACCGGTACGCACTGCCTGATGGCCGTGGGATCCATCCCGAACACGGCCGGGATCGGGCTGGAGGAGGCCGGGGTCCGGCTGAAGGACTCGGGGCACGTCTGGACCGACAAGGTCTCGCGGACCTCGGCGCCCGGCGTGTACGCCGCGGGTGACTGCACCGGCGTTTTCGCGCTCGCGTCGGTGGCCGCCATGCAGGGCCGTATCGCGATGTACCACTTCCTGGGCGACGCGGTGGCTCCGCTCAATCTCAAGGCTGTATCCGCGAACGTATTTACGGATCCGGAGATTGCGACAGTCGGTTATACCCAGGCGGATGTCGACAATGGTCTGATCGACGCCCGGGTGGTCAAGCTTCCGCTGCTGCGGAATCCCCGGGCGAAGATGCAGGGCATTCGCGATGGATTCGTGAAGATGTTCTGCCGCCCCGGTACCGGGATCGTGGTCGGTGGTGTCGTGGTGTCACCGCGGGCGAGTGAGCTGATTCATCCGATCTCGATCGCGGTCGACAACAATCTGACAGTCGAACAGATCGCGAACGCGTTCACTGTGTACCCCTCGCTGTCGGGTTCGATCGCCGAGGTGGCCCGCCAGCTGCACACCAGGAAGACGCAGCGCGAGGCGTAGCCGGGGGTTCCGATTCCCTATACCACTTCATGGGTTGCGTTGCGGTCGACTTCCGTTAATTGCTGCAACCTGCTGAAAACAGATGGTCGTTGGCGTTACTGTCGGTTTCGTGTTCGCTGCAGAACGTCGCCAATTGATCCTCGAAATGGTGCGTGCGAACGGAGCGGTCTCGCTCCGTGAGCTCGCCCGCGTCGTCCAGACCTCAGAAGTGACCGTACGGCGGGACGTGCGGGCGCTGGAGGCCGAAGGACTCCTCGACCGTCGGCACGGCGGTGCGGTGCTGCCGGGCGGTTTCACCAGGGAGTCCGGCTTCCCGCAGAAGTCCCATCTAGCGACCGCCGAGAAGACGGCCATCGCCGATCTCGCGGCGAGCTTCGTCGAAGAGGGCGAGGCCGTCGTCGTCGGCGCCGGTACGACCACGCAGGAGCTGGCCCGCCGGCTCGCGCGCGTACCGGGACTGACCGTGGTCACCAACTCCCTGCTGGTCGCCCAGGCGCTGGCCCATGCCAACCGGGTCGAGGTCGTGATGACCGGCGGCACGCTGCGCGGGTCGAACTACGCCCTGGTCGGCAGCGGCGCCGAGCAGTCCCTCCAGGGGCTGCGGGTGTCCCGGGCCTTCCTGTCCGGGAGCGGGCTGACCGCCGAGCGGGGCCTGTCCACGTCCAACATGCTCTCCGCGAGCGTGGACCGGGCGCTGGTGCAGGCCGCGGCGGAGGTCGTGGTGCTCGCCGACCATACGAAGCTGGGCACCGACACGATGTTCCAGACGGTGCCCACCGATGTGATCACCCGGCTGGTGACGGACGAGCCGCCGCCGCACGACGAGCGGGCCGCGACGGAGCTCCAGGCACTCGCCGACCAAGGGGTGCACATCTCGGTCGAGCAGGACGGCCGCAACT
>NZ_JBFAPH010000069.1:0-21230 GCF_040675635.1 Streptomyces sp. NPDC049577 | reverse complement strand
GCCGAGCCGTCCGCCTCGAACACACGCAGCGCGCCGCGGGAGGCGTAGGCGACGCGGCGGCCCGCCGGGTCGGGGCGCGGGTCGGCCGCCGGTCCCCGGGTGGGCAGCCGGCGGACCCGGCCGTCGGCCACGTCCACCGTCCACACCGCGCCGGCCAGCACGAACGCGGCCAGGCGGGCGGCATCGTCGGTGGCGTAGCCGGCGATCCCGGCACCCGGCTCCCCGGCGGCCTCGGCCGGGTCCACGAGCAGGCGTTCCCTGCCCGAGTCGGCGTCCAGCGCCCACAGGCAGGTCACCGGGTCATGGCCGGAGCGGCTGCGCAGGAACAGGACTGTCGTCCCGTCAGGAGTGAGGGTGAAGGACGAGGGGACGCCCAGGGTGAAGCGGCGGGTGCGGGCGAACTGGCGGGGCAGGGTGAGGGATCGCATGCGGCTCAGCGTGGCGGCCGGGGTCCCGCGCGCCCCAGAGTTTCGCCCGGGTGCGAAAGTCCGGGCCGGTTTGACTCCGCCCAGGCCCCGGCGCAGCCTGAAGAGGTCAGGCGTCTCACGGCACGGGGAAGGGAGACGGCCATGGCCGCGCACGCCGGATCGGGTCCCGGGAAGCCGCACGTCGAGACGGAGGAGCTGCGCTGGGCGATCAACATTCCCGGCCATGCTCCCCGCAGCGAGTCGAAGGAGTACGTGCGGTCCAGGAAGCGCATGCACGAGATACTGGCCACCCTCGACCATCCGTTCTACGGGCCGGAGCCGGTCGAGGACCACCACGGCGGCGGTCTGTGGCTGAAGGACGACGAGGGCTGGTTCATGGTCCGCAACCTCGCCGGCATCGAATGGTCCGCGCAGTTCTGCGCCGACCCGGCGAAGGTCGACCTCCTGCGGCGGAACGCGCGCCGCCTCTACGCGGCCTTCCCCGAGGCGGTCGAGGAGCTCGGCATCCGAGAGCTGCTGGACACCCCCATCACCGACGCCGACGGGGTGGAGCGGTGGACCGACTCGATCTGCAACGCGAGCGTTCCCCTGGCCAAGAAGGACCACAGCGCCGAGCTGCCCAAGGGCGGCGGGGTGCATCACTACCCCAGTCCCATCACCGAGATCGGTTTCTTCAAGGTCGACGACTTCGAGCTGTGGGTGGACGACGAGGAGGGGGAACCGGTCGCCGTCGCGCCGGTGGGCCGGCGGGGTTCGGGGGACGGCCGGGTGCACGTGCTCTTCGCGGCCGAGAAATCGCCGCTCCACACGGAACTGCACAAGGCGCAGGCGAAGGGCGAGGCGCTCGTGCTCACCCCGGCCAGCCCGGTGGCCCAGGCGGCCTTCGCCAAGCAGTACTGAAAGCGCGGAAGGTCCGCAGAAAAGGCCGCACGGAAAAGGCGGCACGGAAAAGCCGGCCCGTCGAGTACGACGGACCGGCCGGGGAAGTGGAGCTAAGGAGAATTGAACTCCTGACCTCCTGCATGCCATGCAGGCGCTCTACCAACTGAGCTATAGCCCCGCTGCCGCTTTGCTTTTCGCTCGCGGCGACAGGTCATACTTTACATGAACCGGCCGGTACCCCGGTCCGTGCCGTGAGTCAGGCCGGGAAGTGCCGGGCGAGCTCGTCGATGACCGCCTGCGCGGCGGGGGTCGTCCAGCGTCTGCGGTGCCGCGCCAGCCGCACCGGCACGTCGGGGAAGGGCGGGCCCGGGACGACGGCCAGACGGTCCGCGCGCAGGGCCTCCTCGACGGTGACGCGCGGCAGCAGGGTGAGGCCGAGCCCGGCCGCCACGCAGGCGCGGGCCGCCTCGATGCTGCCGAAGCGGGTGAGCCGTGGCCGGGGACCGGGAACCGACAGGAGGCGGTCGGCGAGCCGGTCGCTGTAGGAGCAGCCCTGCTCATGGAGGAAGAACGCTTCCCGCGCGAGTTCCTCCCAGGTGACGGTCCCGGTGCGGCGGGCGAAGGGGTGGCCGGGGGCGCAGACCAGGACGAGCGGTTCGTACGCGAGGTGTTCGGTGGCGATGTCCGGGACGGCGACGTCGCCCTCCAGCAGCAGCGCGACGTCGAGCCGGCCCGCGCGCAGGCCGTCCAGGGCCTCGGCGGTGCCTGTCGGCGCCAGGTCGACCTCCAGCTCCGGGTGGCGCCGGCGGAGGGCGGCGACGACGTGCGGCAGCCGTGCCGAGCACAGGGTCTCGCCCGCGCCGACCACGACCCGGCCGGCGAGCGGCCCGTCGGCGGCCGCGGCGGCGACCGCGCGCAGCCGCGACTCGGCGTCCAGCACCCGCTCGGCCTCCTCCAGCAGTCGCCGGCCGGCGTCGGTGACCGCCACGCCCCGGGGGAGCCGGTCGAAGAGCCTGGTGCCCAACTCCTTCTCCAGGGCCTGGATCTGCGCGGTGACCGTCGACTGGGCGAGGTGCAGTTCGGCGGCCGTCGCGGTGAAGCTCTCGGTTCTGGCCACGGCGGCGAAGGTGCGCAGGAGTCGGGTGTCCACGCGCCCAGCATAGAGAGATGCCATCGGCATTTCCGATGGATCAGATCGGAATCCATCGCTTGTGACGATGTGGCATCCGGGGCAGAGTGAGGGCCATGACGAACGAGACCCTCACTTCCGCATCCGTCGAGATCCTTCGCTACGCCGCCTTCACCTCCGACCCCGCCGGCGGCAATCCCGCGGGCGTCGTCCTGGACGCCGCCGGGCTCGACGACGCCGGGATGCTGGCCGTGGCCGCCGAGGTGGGCTACTCCGAGACTGCCTTCGTCACCGCCGGCGACGCGGCCTCGCGCCGCTTCCGGCTGCGGTACTTCAGCCCGCTGGCCGAGGTGGCGTTCTGCGGTCACGCCACCGTCGCGACCGCGGTGGCGCTCGCCGAGCGCCTGGGGCCCGGCGCGCTGACGTTCGACACGCCCGTGGGGGAGATCCCGGTGACGACGACCGCCGACGGGCGGGGCGCGGTCCGGGCCACCCTCACCAGCGCGCCCACGCACTCGCGGCCGGCACAGGACGCCGAACTGGACGCCGCGCTGGCCGCACTGGGCTGGGCGCGCGAGGACCTGGACCCCGCGCTGCCGCCGCACGTCGCCTTCGGCGGCAACGAGCACCTCGTCCTGGCCGCCGGTACCCGCGCCCGACTGGCCCGGCTCTCCTACGACTTCGACGCCCTGGCCGAGGTCATGCGCTCACGCGGCTGGACCACCGTGCAGCTCGTGCACCGGGAGAACGAGCGGCTCTTCCACGCCCGCGACCCCTTCCCGGTGGGCGGTGTCGTGGAGGACCCGGCCACGGGCGCGGCGGCCGCGGCCCTGGGCGGTTATCTGCGGGCCGTCGGGGAGGTCGGCCGGCCGCTGACGATCCACGTCCGTCAGGGCGAGGACATGGGCCGCCCCAGCGATCTCGTCGTCGACGTCGACCCCGCCGACGCGCGCGTACGCGTCACCGGCGGGGCCGTCTCCATGGTCTGACGGACCGGGCGCCCGGCGCGGCGTCAGCGCACGTGCCGGACGCGGAAGGGCATGCCCGCCGCCGTCAGCCGCCGGATCAGCGCGTCGCCCATCGCCGCCGCCGGCGTCACCGGTCCGGAGGTCTTCGGCAGATCGTCCAGGGCGAGGCACAGCGACGCCTCCGCGAGGATCTTCGCGGTCTCGCCGTAGCCCGGGTCGCCACCCGTGACCTCGGTGAAGACGCGCCGGCCGCCGCCCTCGCCGACGAACCGGACCTGGAACCAGCCCCGGGCGCGCTGCTGCTCGTCCGGGCCGCGGCCCGGCGCCCACAGCCTCGTCAGCAGGGAGCGGGCGGCCGGCACCTGGGCCACGGCCGCCACCGCCCCCAGCCCGACCGGGCCCGCCAGTGCCATGGGGAGCGTCTTCACCGACGCGTAGTGCCGGTAGCGGAAGTCGGGGCCGTACCGCTCCAGCGCCTCGGCCGAGCGGCGCACCACGACCGGGTCGAGCGTGGGCAGCGGCAGGGCCCAGGTGCCGGTCTCCTTGCTGAACCGCGGCGCGCCCAGCGGTGCGGCGACCCGGCGCCCGGCCGGCGGCTGCTCGTGCCGCCGCCGTTCGCGGGCCGCGGTGAGCGCCTGCCGCTGACGGCCGGCGATGGTCAGGGACGAGGCCAGCGTCCCGCCCGAGATCATCCCCCAGGCCCGTACGAAGCCGTCGACCCGCAGCGGCACGCCCTCCGGCAGCTGCTGGACCGTGAAGTAGGCCCCCAGATCGTGCGGCACCGAGTCGAAGCCGCAGGCATGCACGAGCCGGGCCCCGGTCTCCCGGGCCCGCTCCGCGTACCGCACGTACATCAGGTCGACGAACTCCGGCTCGCCGGTGAGGTCCGTGTAGTCGGTGCCGGCTTCCGCGCACGCGGCCACCAGCTGCTCGCCGTGCACGATGTAGGGACCCACGGTCGAGGCCACGACGTGCGTGGACTCGGCGAGCGCTCGCATCGCGGCCGGGTCGCCCGCGTCCGCGCACTCCAGCGCCAGCCCGGCGGCCCGTTCGGGGTCCCGCGCGGCCAGCCGCTCCCGCAGCCGCTCCAGCTTCTCCCGGCTGCGCCCGGCGAGCGCGAGCCGGCAGTCCTGCGGCGCATGCGCCAGCAGATACTCGGCGATGAGTTCCCCGACGAAGCCCGTCGCGCCGAAGAGCACGACGTCGTAGGGTCGTTCGGGCCGGTCCTGCTTGTTCATGGCACCTCCGTCTTCCGGGTCAGGTCACTCTAGTCCGCCCTCCCCCACGCCGAGATCGTGACCTGCGGGATGTCGACGAACGACGGGTCGCGCAACAGTCCGGCGAACGCGGCGAGGTCCGCTTCGGTGACGAGGCCGTCGGCGACCAGGGACGGGCCGGCCTGGGCGATGAGCGGGCCCCAGCGGTCCTTGCCGAGTCCTCCCATGCAGCCGAGGTTCCCGGTGAAGCCCACATCGGTCAGGCCGCTGCGGGAGAGCAGAGCCGGCACACCGCGCGCCCACGTCATGTCCGCGCCCCGCTCGCGGTACTTCTGCTGGTAGGCGGCCATCAGCCGGCGGACCGGCGGGAACGGAGAGGTGTCCGCGGGCAGGTGGTAGGGCTCCTCGACGACCAGCCAGCCGCCGGGAGCGAGCCAGCCCGCGGCCCTGGCGATCAGCTCGTCCCGCGCGGGCAGATGGCAGAAGAGGTAGCGGGCGTGGACGAGGTCGAAGCGGCCGGGCGCGAAGTCGTCGCCGGTGACGTCGGCTTCGCGGACCTCGAGGTTCGGGGCGCGGCCGGCGTCCAGGAACCGGGTGTCGATGTCGGCGGCGACCACGCGTCCTGCCGGGCAGCGTTCCGCGAGCCAGTAGGCGATGGAACCGGCACCCGCGCCGAGTTCCAGACAGTTCCAGTGGGCCGCGACGGGCAGGTTCTCGATCACCTGGACGGTGAACCCGTCCACGCTGCGCTGGATGGACCGCAGACGCTCCTGCTCGCCGGGGGAGTTCGCGGCTCGTTCGTCACTCATCGTGTCCCTGTTCCGTCTTCCAGCACCGCCCGGATCACGTGCCGGGCATTGCCGGCCATCGCCGGGTTGGTCGCCCGGTAGCAGGGCAGGGCGATCAGCGCCTGGGAGAGCGTCCGGGCCCGGCCGCGGTTCCAGGTGGCGTCGTCCACGCCGAGCGCGTCGCGGAAGACCTTCCGTGCCTCGGCCGGCAGCAGGTTCCACGCGGGGAACAGGTCGCAGGCCGGGTCGCCCGTCCCCGTGCACCCGAAGTCGATCACCGCGGTCAGTCTGCCCGCGTCCACCAGCAGGTTGCCGGGCATCAGATCGGCGTGCAGCCACACCGGCGGCCCGTCCCACTCCGGGGTCCGCAGCGCGTCCTCCCAGACGGCGGTCACGGCGTCGCAGTCGACGCCCTCCTCCGGTATTCCGCGCAGTTCCCCGATCGCCGCCCGGGTCGGCGCGTCGAGCGAGGAGAGCGGTCCGCCGCGGTGGGCCCGGGGCGCGCCCGGCAGGGTGACGCTCCGCATGGCCGTCACGAACCCGGCCAGGTCCGCGGCCAGAAGCAGGGGCTCGCTCGGCGCCCCCGCCTCGGGGTTCTCCCCGGGCAGCCACCGGTGGACCGACCACGGCCACGGAAACCCCTCGGCGGGTTCCCCGGCCCCGAGCACTTGGGGGACGGCCGTGGGCAACCGGGGTGCGAGGCGGGGCAGCCACTCCTGTTCCAGGGCGATGTCCGCGGCTCCGCCCCGCACCAGCGGCAGCCGTACGACCATGTCGTCGCCCAGCCGGTACATGGCGTTGACCGTGCCCCCGGACGGCAGCCGCCGCACCGGCAGCGCCGCCCATCGCGGGAACCGCCCGGCGATCAGCCGTCGTACGAGGTCGTCGTCGACGGGGTGTCGGCCGGCGTGCATCTGCCCTGCGCTCATGGGAGGCCATCCGATCGCCGGACGCGGGCGGGGGTCAAGCGTTTTTCGGTGCCGGTGGCAGGGCGGCCCCGGTGGCGGCCGGTCGTCAGCCCCGGTGGCGGCCGGTCGTCAGCCCCGGCGCGTCCGCCACCATCGCCGGGGACGGCGCATGACACGGAGGTTGTGCAGGGTCTCCGCTCTCCGGCGCGCGTCCCCGAGCCGTCCGTAGAGTTCGGCGGCCTCCGCGCACATGGCCGTCGCCTCGTCCCGGTGTCCGGCGTCGTGGAGCGCCAGGGCGAGGTTGTTCAGGGCGGCGGCCTCCGCGGCGCGGTCGGTGAAGCGGCGGCACAGGGCGAGGTCGTGGCGGAGCGCCTCGACGGCCTCGCCGGTCCGGCCGAGTTGCTGCAGCAGCATGCCCGCGTTGCCGTATGCCGCCGCCTCGTCGCTGAGCTCGCCGATCTCGCCCCACAGCGCGGCGGCGCGGAAGTGGGCTTCGGCGGCCTCCTCGGCCTTGCCGGCGGCTGTCAGGGCCCTGCCCAGCCCGTCCACGGCCTTGGCCATGGCTCGTCGGTCACCGGCCTCCTCGAAGACGCTCACCGCCTCGGTGGACGCCTCCACGGCCTCGTCGGTGCGGCCCGAGGCACACAGGACACCGCTGAGATTGTGCAGGGTCTCGGCCCGGCCGTACGGATCGTTGCCCTCCCCCAGGAGGGCCGCCGCCTCGGTGAGCGCGAGCAGCGCCTTCGCCCGCTGTCCCGTCTCCTCCAGTGTGGTGCCGAGGTTGGTCAGCGTCTGTGCCGCCCCGCGCAGGTCACCCAGTGACAGGCAGATCGCCATGTCCTGCCGGAAGGCGTCGATCGCTTCGGGGTACCGGCCCGTGGACTTCAGGGCGAGGCCCAGGTTGTTGAGGGCCGCGGACTTCTCGTAGGGGGCGTCGAGGCGGTCCCAGATCGCGAGACTGCGCCGCCCCGCGTCGATCGCCTCCTCGTGGCGCCCGGCCTCGCTGAGGGCGACGGCCAGGACGTTGCGCACCGCGGCCTCGCTGTGTTCGTCGCCGAGGCCGGCGAACCGGCCCGCTGCCCGTGTGCACAGCCGGATGGCCTCGTCGTGCCGCTTGGCCATCAGGGCGGCGCAGGCCATGTTGTTCAGCATCCGGGCCTCCTTGGCCCGGTCCCCCAGGGCTTCGGCGGCGGCGCGGCCCTGGTCGCCGGTCGCCAGGGCCTCGTCGGGGCGGTGGCCCCAGTTGATCAGGTATTCGGTCAGTGCGAAGGACAGGGAGAGGGTCGACGCCCGGCGGGAGGTCCGGGCAGCGAGGTCGACCGCGGCGACGAGGCTCGTCCGTTCCCCGTTCAGCCAGGCGAGCGCGTCCTGCTGTGTGCCGAAGCGGTTGTCCGGGTCGACGATCCGCTCCAGCGCGCGCAGATGACGGTCGGCGTGCTGGCAGGTCTCGATGTAGTGCTCCAGCAGGCGGTCGACCGCCTCCTCGCGTGCCGCGTCGCCGTCCTCCCGTACCCCGCGTTCGTCGGCGTACAGCCGGACCAGGTCGTGCAGGCGCCACCGGCCCCACACCGTCCCCGGCTCCACGAGGTGGGCCCTGGCCAGGTCCCGGAGCAGTTCCTGGGCCCGCCGGCCGGCGAGCCGGTCGGCGGTCTCGGTGGACAGGTCCGGGCCCGGTGCGAGGGGGAGCAGGCGGAAGAGCCGGGCGTGGTCCTCGTCCAGGTGCCGGTAGGACAGCTCGAAGGCCGCGCGCACGGCGCGTTCTTCGCGGGTCAGCCGGTCCAGGCGGCTGCAGGCTTCGTCGAGGTCCCGCACCAGGTCGGCGACGGGCTGCGTGGCCGTGTCGGCGAGGAGGGCGGCCGCGATGTGGAGGGCCAGCGGCAGGTGTCCGCACAGTTCCGCCAGGCGGGCGGCCTCCTCGGGGGCGTCGTCGACGCGTGTGTCGGCCGTACCCCGCGTCCGGCGCAGTACGCCCTTGACGAGGTCCACCGATGAGCGTGGCCGGAGGACGGGCAGGTCGTGGAGCCGGGCCCCCACGTCCAGGGTGTGGCGGGAGGTGGCCAGGACCCGGGTCGTGCCGTCGCCGGGCAGGAGGGGCCGGAGCTGGTCCGCGGTGGACACGTTGTCGACGACCACCAGGATCCGGCGGCCCTGTTCCGCGTAGGCCGCGAGCACCGACCGGTAGAGGGCGGCGCGCTCCTGGAGCCCGGCCGGGATGTGCTCGCCGGGGACGCCGAGCGCGTGCAGCATGCCGTGCAGGGCCTGGCCGGGAGGGACGTGGCGCGTCTCGTCGCCCGGGGAGCGCGGCTTGTCGTAGCCGAACAGGTCCCTGAACAGCACCCCACCCGGGAACCAGCCCCGCTCCACCGCGGCGTGGGCCGCCTGCAGCACCAGCTCCGTCTTGCCGACGCCGGCCAGTCCGGCCACCACGGTGACGGGGGCGGCCGTCTCCTCGGTGGCATCGGGGTCGAGGGAGTCCCGTATGCGGCGCAGTTCCTCGTCGCGGCCGGTGAAGGCCGGCGCGGCGGCCGGCAGCCCGGACAGGGCGGGGCGGATGCTCGGGGGGAGCGTCAGGCTGATCTGTCTGCCCTGGACGACGGGGCCGAAGTACACCCCGCCCGAAATCAGGTTGTTGACTGTCTCACCGGGCTGTGCGGACTCGGTCACCCGTTGCCCCCGTTCTCGCGGCCGCGTGGCCGCGTGGCCGCTGTGGACGCCGTTCGCCGGCACCGCCCATAGTGCCGCCGGTACAGCGGGAGCGGGGCCGGAGTAACCGCGTCCGGCTGTCTCGGCCTCGCCCTTGCGCTCGGCGTGGCGGCATGGGTCAGCGGACGGTGTCGCGCGCCAGTCCCCCGGCCCAGGCCAGGAGTTCGGGCTCGGCCAGGCTGGTGCCCAGCCAGTCGTGGTCGGGAACGGCTCCCGGCAGGGACGGTACGACCGCGACGCGGAGCCCGGCGGCGCGCGCGGCGGCGACGCCCGTGGCCGAGTCCTCGAAGGCGACGGACCGCTCCGGGGCCACACCGAGCGCCTCGCACGCCGTGAGGTAGAGCTCCGGTGCCGGTTTGGGGGAACGCACCTCGTCGGCGGCGAACGAGTGGCTGAAGCAGCCGGCGAGGCCGGCCGACTCCAGTGCCGTGTCGAGCAGTTCCCGGGGGCTGTTGCTGGCCACGGCGACGGGGACGGCCGCCCGGCAGGCGTGCACCAGCTCCACGGCCCCGGGGAGGGGCGCGGCGCCTCGGGAGAGCTCCTCGCGGACCCGTTCGAGGAGTTCGGCGGCGAGTTCGGCACCGTCGTCGGGGCGCCCGAGGTACTGGGCCATGGCCTTTCCGGCGGCCTCCAGGCTGCGGCCGATGACCAGGGCCTTCTGTTCGGGGCCGAAGGGGTGGCCGTGTGCCGCGAAGATGGCCGTCTCCGCGACGGTCCAGCAGGATTCGGTGTCGACCAGCAGACCGTCACAGTCGAAGACCACGGCCTCGGTGTCGCTGGGGAGCGAACGCACGGATTTTTCCTTCCGGTTGGGTTGCGGGGATGGTCCGTTCCACGGCTGTCGGCGGCCCGGCGGGCGCGCCGCCCGGTGCCTCACTGTCCGAGTGCGAGCCGGATGCCGAAGGCGGCGATGACCGTGCCGGTGACGCGGTCGAGGAGGCGGCGGGCCGAGGGCCGTTGCAGACGGCCCCGGAGCATGCGCGCGAAGGCGATCAGCGCACAGGCCCAGACGACGGCCAGGAGGATGTGCACACCGGCCAGCAGCACGCCCGGGACGAGGCGTGAGCCCCCGGCGGGGAGGAACTGCGGGAGTATCGCGACGTAGAAGGCGCCCATCTTCGGGTTGAGGAGATTGGTCACGAACCCTTGCCGCCAGCCGCCGAGCAGGCTGCCGCCGGTGCCCGCCCCGGCCCCGGTCGCGTCCCTCGCCACCCGCGGGCCCGGGCCCGGCGGGTGACACCAGGTGCCCCACAGCAACCTGCCGCCCATCCACACCAGATAAGCGGCCCCGGCCCATCGAAGGATCTCGTAGGCGAGGTGGGACACGGTCAGCAGTGCGGTCACACCGAGCGAGGTGAGCACGCCCCAGGTCAGCGTGCCGCTCTGTATGCCCAGGACCACACCCCAGGCGCGACGGCGGTGACCGAGCGCCGCGGTGCGCAGGATGAGTGCGGTATCCAGTCCGGGAGTGACCGTGAGGAGCCCCACGATGAAGGCGAACGTCCCTATCCCATTCAGGGTGATCATGAGCGATCACCCTAGGCCGGGCACCCTGGAACGTCCATGATCCTGCCCGGAATCGGGCAGGAATCGCGGTATGACGCCTGCCGGTTGGCTGTCAGCCCCCTGGCCACGCACGACAAGCAGGGCACGGCCCCGGAGATCACCGACTCGCGCTAGGAAGCGGAGTGACCCGCGGGACGGTAGGTGCACACCTGCACGCCCGTCCCGCTGGTCACGGTGGAGACCAGCTCCAGCGGGCGCAGCGCGCCGTCGTCCGGGAAGATCGACTTCCCGCCGCCGAGGAGCACCGGCACGATCATGAGCCGGAGCTCGTCGACCAGGCCCTCGCGCAGGAGGATGCGGACGAGCGTGGGGCTGCCCATGACCAGCAGGTCGCCGCCCTCGGTGCCGCGCAGCTCGCGGATGCGGGCGACGGCCTCACCGCCCGGGACGCGGGTGGTGTTGGCCCACGTCAGGTCGGGCTCGCCCAGGGTCGTGGTCACGACGTACTTGGGGATGGCGTTCATCCGGTCGGCGAACGGATCGCCGGCGCGCTCGGGCCACGCGGCGGCCATCGTCTGCCAGGTGCGGCGCCCGAACAACAGCGCGTCCGCCTTGCCCAGGGAGTCGGTGAAGGCCCCGCCCATCACCTCGGGGTCGAAGAACGCGTGCGACCAACCGCCGTGCGCGAAGCCGCCGTCGGTGTCCTCCTCGGGACCGCCCGGTGCCTGCACGACGCCGTCAAGGCTGATGAATTCACTGATCACGATGCGCACGGGACTCGCTCCTCGTTGTCGCCGGGACTGTCGCGGCACGATGCTCGCGCCGCAGGAAAAATCCTCGCACCGACCACTGACAACGGGACGCGGCGGCGCGGCAGCGGCGGCGGCGCCGGCGCCGCCGCTGCCGCCGCTGCCGCCGCGCGGAAAAAATCAATATCGCCGGCAGCCGGGACTTCCCTATCGTCCGAGCTCATGGATGACACCACCGCACCGCCGCGGCTCACCCGGCTCACCTTTCACGGCCCCCTCTCCGAGGAGCGGGCCGCCAGGATGCTCCGCCGGCTCACTGCGCAGGACGCCCGGGCCACCACCCCGGCCACCGTGCTGGACATCGGCTGCGGCTGGGGCGAGTTCATGCTCCGCTTCCTGGAGGCGGCGCCCGGCGCGACCGGCGTCGGCATCGACCTCAATGAGGACGACCTCGCCCGCGGGCGCGCCAACGCCGAGGCCCGCGGGCTGGCCGGGCGCGTCGGCTTCGTCCGGGAGTCCGTCGCCGACACCGCTCGAGGCCCCGCCGACCTCGTGCTCTGCTTCAGCGCGAGCCACGCCCTCAGCGACGCCCCGCCGCCCGAGCACACCGCCGCCGCCCTGCGGGCCCTCCGTCGCCTGGTGAACCCGGGAGGCCGGGTCCTCCTCGGCGAGGGCTTCTGGCAACGTCCGCCGAGCGAGGAGGAGTTGTCTGCCATGTGGCCGGAGGCCTCGGCCTCCGAGATGCACGACCTCGCCGGCCTCGTCGACCTCGCCGTCGCGGCGGGCTTCCGCCCGTCCTGGATCGAGACCGCGAGCCAGGAGGAATGGGAGGACTTCGAGTCCGGGTACCAGTCCGACGTCGAGGAGTGGCTCGCAGCCCACCCCGGTCATCCCCTGGCGGAGGAGACCCGCGACCGCGTGGACCGCCACCGCGCCATGTGGCTGAGGGGGTATCGGGGCGTGATGGGGCTGGCCTATCTGACGCTCGTTCCGGTGGGCTGAGCGCCGAGGCACCCGGCCGCCACCGCCTCACTCGTGGACGGCCACTCCACCGCGCGCGGACACCGCGCGCCTCGGCGAGAGTGGGAGCACACGGCCGAGCTCTGGGAGCGTGCCATGCCGGTTCTCACCCGCATCGTGGTCATCGGGGTGGGCAATCCGTTCCGGCGGGACGACGGCGTGGGGCCTGCGGTCGTCACCCGTCTGGAGCGGTACGCGCGTCGCGGGCGACTGCCCGCCGGGGTCCGGCTGGTGGGCTGCGACGGGGAGCCGGGCCGGTTGATCGGCCTGTGGCAGGGCGCCGGGCTGGCCGTCGTCGTGGACGCCGCCCACACCCGTCCCGGCCGTCCCGGCCGCGTCCACCGGCTGGACCCCGGCGGGTGCCCCGCCCCGCGGACCGGCGTGGCGAGCGGGCACGGGCTCGGCCTGGCCGAGGCGGTCGAGCTGGGCCGGGCGCTCGGCAGGATGCCGGGGCACTTGGTCGTGTACGCGGTCGAAGGCGCCGACGGTTCCCTGGGAACGGGGCTGAGCCCGGCCGTCGCCGCGGCCGTGGAACCCGTCGCGCGACGCGTCGCGGACGAGATCGCCCAGCATCTGCGCCGCGCCCGGGCCGCTGCGGGCGGGCGTGCCCTCCGCCGGCCCGCGCGTCACCCTGGAGGGTGAGGAGGCGCCCGTGCCATGACCCGTGCCCCGCAACCACCGGCCCCCGCCGCGTACGCGCTGCTCGCCGACGGGACGACCGTGCGTGTCAGGCCCGTGGCGCCGGCGGACCGTGCGGCGGTCTTCCGGCTGTACGAGCGTATGTCCCCCGAGAACCTGCGGTTGCGGTTCTTCTCCAGCGGACCTCTCGTCGCGGAGCGGGCCGCGGACGCGCTGTGCCGGGACGCCGGGCCCGGTGACCGGGCGCTGGTGGCCGAGGCGGACGGTGACGTGGTGGGGCTCGCCGAGTACCACGCGGCGCCGGACGGCGCACCGGCCACCACCGCCGAGGTCGCCCTCGCCGTGGCGGACGCGTGGCATCACCGCGGTGTCGGGACGCTCCTGCTGGAACATCTCGTCGACCTGGCGCGCGCCGGCGGGATCCGGGAGCTGATCGCCGAGGCACTGGCCGAGAACCTCCCGGTCATCAGGGTCTTCGCCGACCTCGGGCTGCCGGTGCGCCGGGTTTTCGAGGGGGCGGAGGTCCATGTCCGGGTGGCGCTGACGCCGGACGAGCAGTATCTGACGGCCCTCGACACCCGCGGGCGCACCGCCGACGTCGCCAGTCTGCGGCCGCTGCTGCGGCCCCGGTCGGTCGCCGTCGTGGGCGCGGGCCACCGCCCGGGGTCGGTGGGCCGGGCGATCCTGCGCAACCTGCGGGGCCGCGGCTTCGCCGGCCCGCTGTACGTCGTCAACCCGCACGGGCCGGCGCTCGACGGCCTGCCCTGTCACCCCTCGGTCGCCGACCTGCCGGAGGTGCCCGAGCTGGCGGTCCTGGCCGTTCCGGCCCCCGCCGTGCCGGCCGTCGCGGAGGGATGCGGCGTGCGCGGGGTACGGGCGCTGCTGGTGGTCACTTCCGGGCTCGACCAGGCGCAGGCCACCGCGTTGCGGGCCGCCTGCCGCCGGCACGGCATGCGGATGGCCGGCCCCAACTGCCTGGGCCTGGCCAACACGGAGAAGGACGTCCAGCTGGACGCCACGTTCGCCGCAGGCTTCCCCCTCCCCGGAACGGCAGGCGTCGCGACGCAGTCCGGCGGCGTGGGCATCGCCCTGCTGGACGGGCTGTCCCGGCTGGGCATCGGTGTGTCGACATTCGTCTCGCTCGGCGACAAGTACGACGTCAGCGGCAACGACCTGTTGCAGTGGTGGGAGGAGGACGGGCGCACCGATCTTGCGGTGCTGCACCTGGAGTCGTTCGGCAATCCCCGCGCGTTCTCCCGCACCGCCCGCAGGGTGAGCAGACGCATGCCGGTCCTGACGGTCGATGCCGGGCGGTCGGAGGCCGGGCGCCGGGCCGCGGCCTCGCACACCGCTGCTGCCGCGACCCGCACGATGACCCGGCAGGCGCTCTTCCATCAGGCGGGCGTCATCGCCACCCGGTCGATCGGTGAGTTGCTGGACACGACCGCTCTGCTGCACAGTCAGCCGCTGCCGGCGGGCGACCGGGTCGTGGTGGTCGGCAACGCGGGCGGCGTGGGGGTGCTCGCCGCCGACGCCTGCAGCGAGGCGGGACTCGACGTCCGGCCGCTGGAGCCGGCTCTCGCGGCGGAGCTCGCGGCCGTGCTGCCGCCGGGCGCGGCCGTCGGCAACCCGGTCGACACCACCGCTGCCGTCTCGGAGGAACAGCTGCGCACCTGCCTGTCCCTGCTGGCGGCCCGCCGCGACGTTCACGCCGTGCTCGGCGTGCTGGTGCCCACGGCGCTCGCCGCCGCCACCGGCGACGACCCGGTGCGGGCCTTCACCCATGCCCCGGAACGGCCGCCGTGCACGACCGCGCTCGTCCTGGTGGACCGGCCGACGCGCATCGCGCTGCTGCCGGTCGGCCGCGGCGGCGCCCTCCCGGCGTACGCGGACCCGCAGGACGCCGCCCGCGCGCTGTCGTACGCCGTCACCCATGCCCGGTGGCGGAACCGGCCGCAGAGCGTGCCCCCGGAGCCGCCCGGCATCGACACCGAAGGCGCCCGGGCGGACGTGGCCGAGTGGCTGGCCGACCGGCCGGAGGGCGGCTGGCTGGACCCCGTGCGATGCGCGCGCCTCCTCGACCGCTACGGCATCCCGCAGGTCGCCTGGGAGTGGGTGTGCGACGAGGAGACGGCCGCGGCGGCGGCCGCGCGCCTGGCCGGCCCCGGCGGGCGGGTCGTGCTCAAGGCCCACTGGCCCGGCCTCGTGCACAAGACCCGCCAGGGCGCTGTCCGCCTCGACCTGCAGGGCGAGGACCGGGTACGCGCCGCCTACCAGGACCTGGCCTCGCGGTTCGGCGGCCGGCTCTCCGGCGTCGTCGTGCAGCCACAGGCGCCCCACGTCCTGGAGCTGGTGGCCGGTGTCGTCCAGGACGAGGTCTTCGGCCCGCTCGTGCTCTTCGGGCAGGGCGGCACCGCCACCGACGTCCTGGCCGACCACGCCGCCCGGCTCGCCCCGCTCACCACCTCCGACGTCGACGACCTGATCGCCACACCCCGCTGTTCCGCACTCCTGTCGGCTCCCGGTGGCGCCCCCGTCGACCTCGGCTCCCTCGAACGCCTGCTGCTGTGCGTGTCCCGGATGGCCGGTGACCTGCCCCAGCTGGCCGAGGCCGACCTGAACCCCGTGGTGCCCTGCCCGGACGGCGTCATGGCACTGGACGCCCGCATCCGCCTGGAGCCCCGGCAGGCGTACGACCCGTACCTGCGGCGCCTGCGCTGACGGGCCGGCCCGCGCAACCGAAAGGACACCTCACCATGAGCGCACTCACCTACGCCGGCAGGACGTTCAGGTTCAGCGTCGACAACGGCGTCGTCTTCCACAACACCTACTCCGCCGACGGCACCGCACTGCACTACGAGACCGTCGCCGGACCGGCCGAGGGCACCGCCGAGGACGTCCGGCTGCACGCCGCCGAGGTCGCGCCCGGCGTCTTCCTGGTGGGCTGGACGGAGGCCTCCGGCATGACCGTCACCCACGCGATGAACCTCAATGCCGGCACCGTCCACGCCTTCTGGACCTACGAGACCCCGGACGGCCGGGTCGGCGAACTGCACACCGGCACCCTCGAAGAGATCTGACCCCCCCTGCCGGCACGCTCGGCGTGCGGCGCGCCGCACGTGTGGTCAGGCTGGAGAGGATCACCTCCGAACACGGGCAGGAGACGTCATGGCCTCCGCGACGGTACCGCCGACCGCCGGCGACACGGCCTGCGTGCTCGACCGCGAAGGCATCGGTGCGCTCGTGCGTGAGCTGCGCGCACGCGGCCGTACGGTGATCGGTCCGACCGTGCGGGACGACGCCATCGTGCTCGCCGAGCTGGAGTCGGCGGACGGGCTGCCCTACGGCTGGGGGGTGGAGCACGAGGCCGGCTACTACCGCGTCAAGCGCCGCACCGACGGGGCGGCCTTCGCCCACAGTGCCGGGCCGCAGTCCTGGAAGTACTACCTCCATCCCGAGCGGGCCCGGCAGTGGACCGCCGACCGCGGCCCCGACGGGGAGATGACGGTACGTCCCGAACATCCCGAGCCCGTGTCGTTCGCGTTCCTGGGCGTACGCCCCTGTGACCTGCGGGCCATCCAGATCCAGGACCGCGTCATGATCGGCGGCCCGCACCGGGACGCCACCTACGGCGCGCGCCGCGGCGGCGCCTTCCTGATCGTGGTGGAGTGCACGGAACCGGGTGCCACCTGCTTCTGCGTCTCCATGGACACCGGCCCGGCGGCGCGCCCCGGCTACGACCTCGCGCTGACCGAGGTGGTGGACGCCGCCGGGCACCGGTTCCTGGCCCGTGCGGGTACCGAGGAGGGCGCGGAGGTCCTGGCGGCCCTGCCACGGCGGCCCGCCGACGACCTCACGCGGACGCGCGCCCGCGAGGGCGTCGAGGCCGCCGCCGGCCGGATGGGTCGCACCATGCCGGAGGTAGACCTGCGCGCGATGCTCGCCGGCACACTGGAGGCCGAGCGCTGGGACGACGTCGCCGCCCGCTGTCTGACCTGCGGCAACTGCACCATGGCCTGCCCCACCTGCTTCTGCACCACCACCGAGGACGTCACCGACCTCACCGGCGACCACGCCGAGCGCTGGCGGCGCTGGGAGTCCTGCTACGACCTGGACTTCACCCACCTGCCCGGCGGCTCCGTCCGCAGCAGCGGGCGCAGCCGCTACCGCCAGTGGCTCACCCACAAACTGGGCACCTGGTGGGACCAGTTCGACAGCTCCGGCTGCGTGGGGTGCGGCCGGTGCATCGTCTGGTGCCCGGTCGGCATCGACATCACGGAAGAGGCCCACGCCCTGCACCGGGAGAGCCTCGACGGCCGGGCCGGGAGAAAGGACCGGGCGCCGTGAAGCGCACCGGTGTACTGGCCGCCATTCCCGAGCAACCCCGGGAGCGGTTGCTGGCGCTGAGCCGCGAGGTGTCGTTCGACGCGGGCACGCGCCTCTTCGAGGAGGGCGGCAGGGCCGACCGCTTCTGGATCGTCCGCAGCGGCAACGTCGCCCTCGACATCCACGTACCAGGACGGCGGGCCGCGGCCGTCGAGACCCTCGGCCCCGGGCGGATGGTGGGCTGGTCCTGGCTGTGCCCGCCCCACCGGTGGCACCTGGGGGCGGAGGCCATGAGCCCCGTGCGCGCCTGGGAGTTCGACGCGGCGCAGGTGCTCGAACTCTGCGAACGCGACCACGAGCTCGACCACGCCCTCCTCATGTACGTCGTCGAGGTCATCGGCCGCCGACTGCGCGCCGCCCGCACCCGGCTGCTCGACCTCTACGGCCCCTACGGAAGCGGGTCACCGGGGTGACCTCCGTCCCGCTCCCCTACCGGGTGACGGCCAACCGGGCCGAGACCGCCGACACCCGCACGCTCGAGCTGCGACCGGCCGGGGAAGCCTTGCCGGCCTTCACCCCGGGCCAGTTCGCGATGCTCTATGCCTTCGGCGTGGGCGATATCCCCGTGTCCGTCGCCGGGCTCGACGGCGGGGTGCTCACCCACACGATCCGGGGCGTGGGCGCCACCTCGCGCGCCCTGTGCGCCATGCGTCCCGGCACACAGATCGGCGTGCGCGGCCCGTTCGGCACCGGCTGGGACCTGCCGTCCGCCGCCGGGCGCGACCTCCTCGTCGTGGCGGGAGGCATCGGCCTGGCCCCGCTACGGCCCCTCGTACGGGAGGTGCTGTCCTCTCCCGGCGAGTACGGTCGCCTGAACGTCCTGGTCGGCGCCCGCACGCCCGAGGACCTCCTCTACGGATCCGAACCGGCGGGCTGGGGCCGCCCCTACTGCGGCGTGACCGTGGACCGGGCCGGCCCGGGGTGGACCGGAAACATCGGGGTCGTGACCAGCCTGCTGGAGCAGGCGGCGTTCACCCCGCACGAGACCACCGCCTTCGTCTGCGGCCCCGAGGTCATGATCCGCGCCACGGCCCGCGATCTGCTGGACCGCGGTGTACCGGTCCACCACATCCGCATTTCCCTCGAACGCAATATGCACTGCGCCACCGGGCACTGCGGCCACTGCCAGCTCGGGCCGCTGCTGCTGTGCCGGGACGGGCCCGTCGTCGGGTACGACCGGGCCGAGCCGCTCCTGACCGTCCGGGAGCTGTGAGATGACCACGACCGACGACCGTGCCCGGCCCCGGCTGGGCGTGTTCAAGTTCGCCTCCTGCGACGGCTGCCAGCTGACACTGCTGGACTGCGAGGAGGAACTGCTGCCGCTGGCGGCCGAAATGGAGATCGCCCACTTCGCCGAGGCGTCCAGCGACATCCGGCCGGGCCCGTACGACCTGTCGCTCGTCGAGGGTTCCGTCTCCACCCCGGAGCACCTCGAACGCATCCGGCGCATCCGCGCCGAGTCCCGGTATCTGGTGACCATCGGCGCCTGCGCGACGGCCGGCGGCGTCCAGGCCTTGCGCAATTACGCCGATGCGGCCGAGTTCGCCGCCGCCGTCTACGCCAGGCCCGAGTACATCGAGACGCTCGCCACCTCCACCCCCATCGAGGCCCATGTCCCCGTCGACCTGGAACTGCGCGGCTGCCCCATCGACCGCGGCCAGCTCATCGAGGTCATCACCGCGTTCCTGACCGGCCGGCGCCCCGACCTTCCCAACCACAGCGTGTGCTTCGCGTGCAAACGACGCGGTACTCCCTGCCTGCCCGTCTCACGCGGTATCCCCTGCCTCGGCCCGGCGACGCACGCCGGGTGCGGGGCACTGTGCCCGGCGTACGGGCGAGGCTGCTACGGCTGCTTCGGCCCGTCCGGCTCCACCAACATGCCCGCCATGATCCCACTGCTGCGCAGCGACGGCATGAGCGACGACGACGTCCTCCGCCTCCTGCACACCTTCAACGTGGGTGACTTCGCCGCCATCGAGCCGGAGCCGGAGGACGAGGTGGAGCCCGGCATCGGACGGCCGGGAGGGTCACCGTGACAGACGGCCGGGAGCGGGAACTGCGGCTCGGCGCGGTGGCCCGCGTCGAGGGCGAGACGGCGCTGCGGCTGCGCATCGGGGACGCCGGCACCGTCGGCGAGGCCGAGCTCCGCATCTACGAGCCACCGCGCTTCTTCGAAGCGTTCCTGCGTGGCCGCCGGCACACCGAACCGCCCGACCTCACCTCCCGTGTGTGCGGCATCTGCCCGATCGCCTACCAGACCAGCGCCTGCCGGGCGATCGAGGACGCCTGCGGCATCACCGTCGACGGAAGGCTTGCCGCGCTGCGGCGGCTCATCTACTGCGGGGAGTGGATCGAGAGCCACACCCTGCACATCCATCTGCTCCATGCACCCGACTTCCTCGGCTGCGACAACGCCATCGAGCTCTCCCGCGCCCACCGCACGGCAGTCGAACGCGGCCTTCGGCTGAAGCAGGCCGGCAACACCGTCGTCGAAGTCCTCGGCGGCCGCGCCATCCACCCCGTCAACATGCGCGTCGGCGGCTTCCACCGCACACCGGCCCACGCCGAACTGCGGCCGCTGGCCGAGCGCCTGCGCCAGGCCCACGACGACGCACTCGCCACCGTCGCCTGGGTGGCCGGCTTCGACTTCCCCGACGCCGAGTGCGACGCCGACCTGCTCGCCCTCGCCGCGCCGGACACCTACGCCATCGAGACCGGCACCCCCGCCGTCCTTCCCCACGCCGCCGGGCAGGCCACTCGGGCGTTCCCCCTGGCCGACTTCACCACCCGCGTCGTCGAGGAACAGGTCCCCTACTCCACCGCCCTCCAGGCCCGGCTCGACGGCAGGCGCCATCTGACCGGCGCCCTCGCCCGCTACGCGATCAGCGGCCACCTGCTCCCGCCGACCGTCCGGCAGGCGGCGCGCTCGGCGGGGCTGCCCGACCCCGCCTCCGGTGCCGTCTGCCGCAATCCCTTTCGCAGCATCGTCGTACGCGCCGTGGAAGTCCTCTACGCCGTGGAAGAGGCGCTGCGCCTGATCGACACCTACGAACCCCCACCGCGCCCCGCTGTGGACGTCCCCCCGAGGCCCGGCACGGGCCACGGCGCCACCGAGGCCCCGCGCGGCACCCTCTACCACCGCTACGCCCTCGATGCCGAAGGGCTCGTCACGGACGCCTGCCTGATCCCGCCCACCTCCCAGAACCAGGGCGCCGTCGAAGAGGACCTGCGCCGCATCGTCGAGGACCGGCTGCGACGCGGTGACGCCACGGACGCCGAACTGACCCGGCTGTGCGAACGCGCCATCCGCAACCACGACCCCTGCATCTCCTGCTCCGCGCACTTCCTCGACCTGACCGTCGAAACCGGGTGAAGGAGGCGGTCCCCTTGGTGCGACCGGTTGTCGCGGGCGTGGACGGCTCCGAGGAGAGCCTGGCCGCCGCCGACTGGGCGGCGCGGGAGGCAGAGACGCGCGGCGTACCGCTGCGCGTCGTGCACGCGCTGGAGTGGAGGACGGGCAATGTGCAGTTCTCCCCCGGCGTCTCGGCGCAGCGCGAGTGGGCGCAGAGCCGGATCGAGGAGGTCCGGCAGGCGATGGCGGAGGCTCGTCCGCGCCTCGGGCTCACCGTGGAGGAGGTCGACGAGCTGCCGGCGAAGGCCCTGCTCGATGCCGCCCGGGAGGCGGAGCTGCTGGTGCTGGGATCGCGGGGCTTCGGTGGCTTCGAGGGCTGGCTGCTGGGCTCGGTGAGCCTGGCGGTGCTCGCCCATGCGGCCGTGCCCGTGGTGCTGGTCCGTGCGCGAGAACAGGAGGGTGCCGGTCCGGTCGTGGTGGGGATCGGACGGGACGGCTCTCCTGAGCCCTTGCTGGACTTCGCCTTCGCCGCCGCGGCGGCCCGCGGGGCCGTTC
>NZ_JBFAPH010000068.1:0-21467 GCF_040675635.1 Streptomyces sp. NPDC049577 | reverse complement strand
CGGGACGGTCGGGCAGCAGCTCCACCGGGGCCGTCGCGAGCCAGGCGTCCGGCAGTCCGGCCGGCACGACGACGCGGCGGGAGCTCCGCCGGTCGAGCAGTTCCGCGAGGAGGCCGGGCAATTCGGGCTCCCGCACGCGGTGCACGAGGGCGCGGTAGTCCCGCAGGTTCTCGGCGAGCAGGTCGACCGTCTCGTCAGGGGTGCGCGTGCCGTGGACGGGCAGATAGTCGCGCGGTACGGGGACGTCCTGCGGCCGTTCGTGCGGCGGCACGTCCGCGAGCGCACGCCGTACGCGGGCCAGGATCCGGGCCCGTGCGGTGCCGTTCGCGGGGGTGCTCATGAGAGGCCGTTCCCTTCTCCGTCGCCGCTCCCGGTCCCGGCGTCACCGCGCGTCCGGGCCCACCAGTCCCGGAAGGACTCGGCCGGCATCTCGGGCAGTTCGCGGGTGTCCGACCAGGCGCGGCCCGGCCCCGGCAGCCGGCGGGGGTGGAAGCGCCGGGTCCGGGCGGCGAGCCGCTGGCCGCGGCGCAGCGCCCCGGGGTGATCGAAGGTCCAGCCCGCGGCACGCATGACGGCTCGCTCCCCGGCATGCCGCCGGGCCGGTTTGATGACGGTGCGGGTGCCGCGGACGGTCGCTTCGCCGCCCTCCACGACCCGCTCGCGCAGGTGCACCAGGATCTCGGGGATGTCGATGGCCACGGGACAGGCGTCGTAGCACGCGCCGCACAGGGAGGAGGCGAAGGGCAACGACTCTTCGAGTGGAGAGGCCAGTCCCCGCAACTGCGGGGTGAGGACGGCGCCGATGGGGCCCGGGTACGGCGAGCCGTAGGCGTGACCGCCGGCCCGCTCGTACACGGGGCACACATTGAGGCAGGCGGAACAGCGGATGCAGCGCAGCGCCTGCCGGCCGACGGGGTCGGCGAGCGCGTCGGTGCGCCCGTTGTCGAGGAGGACCAGATGGAAGGCACGGGGGCCGTCCTCGTCGGTGGTGCCGGTCCACATCGAGGTGTAGGGGTTCATGCGTTCGGCGGTGGAGGAACGGGGGAGCAGTTGGAGGAAGACTTCCAGGTCCCGCCAGGTCGGCACGGTCTTCTCGATGCCGACGACGGAGATCAGCGTCTCGGGGAGGGTGAGGCACATGCGGCCGTTGCCCTCGGACTCGACGACGACCAGGGTCCCGGTCTCGGCGACCATGAAATTGGCCCCGGAGACGGCGACCTTGGCGTTCAGGAACTTCTCGCGCAGATGCAGCCGCGCCGCCTCGGCCAGCTCGGCGGGCCGGTCGGTGAGACCCTCGGGGGCCGGCCGCCCCCAGTCGGCCATCCGGTCGCGGAAGATGTCGCGGATCTCGGCACGCCCGCGGTGGATCGCCGGGACGAGGAGATGGGAGGGCAGATCGTCCCCCAACTGCACGATCAGCTCGGCGAGATCGGTCTCGTACGCCCGGATGCCCGCCCGCTCCAGCGCGGCGTTGAGGCCGATCTCCTGGGTGGCCATGGACTTGACCTTGACGACCTCCGTCTCGCCCGTGGCCCGGACCAGGTCGGTGACGATGCGATTGGCCTCGTCGGCGTCGGCGGCCCAGTGGACGGTGCCCCCCGCACGGACGACGTTCTCCTCCAGGCGCACCAGATACCGGTCGAGGTGCCGCAGCGTGCGGTCCTTGATGGCGGCCCCGGCGGCCCGCAGCCGGTCCCAGTCCTCGAGTTCGGCGACGGCCCGGTCCCGTTTGGCGCGGATCGTGTGCGTGGCGCGGCGGAGATTGGCGCGCAGCGTGGCGTTCCCGGTCGCGACGGCCGCCGCCCGGGGGAAGGCCGGCATCCCGAGATACGTGCGGGCAGCTGCCGGGGGTCGTGGAGGCAGGGTCACGGGAGCCTCCCGTCGGTGCTGGCGAGGATCTCGGCGATGTGCAGCGTGCGTACGGGGGAGCTCTGGCGGGCGAGGGTGCCGCCGATGTGCATGAGGCAGGAGTTGTCCACGGCGCAGACGGCTGCGGCTCCGGTGCCGGTGACGGCACGTGCCTTGTCGGCGCCCATGGCGGCGGAGACGGCGGCGTTCTTCACGGCGAAGGTGCCGCCGAAGCCGCAGCACTCCTCGGCGCCCGGCAGCTCGCGCAGGATGAGCCCCTCGACCTTCTCGAGAAGCATCCGGGGGCGGTCACCGAGGCCGAGCAGGCGCAGGCCGTGACAAGTGGGGTGGTAGGTGACGGTGTGCGGGAAGCGGGCGCCGACGTCGGTCACGCCCAGCACGTCGACGAGGAACTCGGTGAGTTCATAGGTCCTGGGCACCGCGCTCGCCGCAGCCTCGGCCAGCCGCGCGCCCCGCTGCTCGTCCCCGTGTTCGGCGTCCTGCTCGGCGGCGGCGCGGGCCACGAGGCGCGGGTAGTTGTCGCGGACCATGGCCGCGCAGGAGGCGGAGGGGGTGACGATGCAGTCGTAGTCGCGGAAGGCGGCGGCGTAGCGGGCCATCAGCGGTTCGGTCCGGTGCCGGTAGCCGGTGTTGTACAGGGGCTGGCCGCAGCAGCTCTGGGCCATGGGGAACCCCACCTCGACACCGAGCCGCTCCAGCAGGGTGACGACGGCACGGCCGGTGCGCGGGTACAGGGTGTCGTTGACGCAGGTGACGAACAGCCCTACGCGCATGCCGTCCTCCTCGCGGCGATGATCGTCCGCCGCCCCATACTGCCCCAGCGCATGGGCCGCTGTGAAGGACCGAAAGACCGCGGTGCCGGTCGTCGTGCGGCGGCGGATCCCCGCCCGGTGCCGTCCGGGCGTCAAGATGGACCCATGACCGACACCTTCCACACCCACGTCCTGCGCATCACCACCGGGTCCGCGGAGACGGTGTACGACCTCACCGGCGACTGCGAGGCGTTCCTGCGCCAGGCGGCCGGGGGCCGCGACGGGCTGCTGAATATTTTTACGCCGCACGCAACGGCCGGCCTGGCTGTCATCGAGACGGGCTCCGGCAGTGACGACGACCTCCTCGCCGCCCTGGGCGACCTGCTGCCCGCCGACGACCGCTGGCGGCACCGGCACGGCAGCCCGGGCCATGGGCGCGACCACGTGCTGCCCGCCTTCGTCCCGCCGCACGCGACGCTGCCGGTCATCGGCGGCAGGCTGGAGCTGGGCACCTGGCAGTCCGTATGCCTGGTCGACACCAACCGGGACAATCCGAACCGCCAGGTGCGGCTGACCTTCCTGGGCTGACCCTTCCGGGCCGGCCGTTCAGGGAGATCCTGCGAGGTCCCGCGAGCTCCGCGAGGTCAGTCGCGCTGGGCCGACGCCGGCAGCTGGCGGAGCTTCACCGGGGTCTTCGTGTTGAACGCCCAGTCGAGCATCTTGACGGCGTCCGGGTAGCGGTTGGTGGCGTCGTTGAGGACGACGCCCACCACCGTGCGCTTGCCGCGCTGGGCGGCGAAGACCAGGCACGGTCCGGCGGCGGTGCCGGTGCCGGTCTTGATGCCGATGGCGCCCTTATAGGAGCCCAGCAGCTTGTTGGTGTTGTCCCAGTAGTAGGTGCGGTTGACGTTCGCGGCCTTCTGCTTGGTCGAGGCGGTCTTGGCGACCACGGCGAACATGCCGTTGGCGAGAGCGTGGCGGGCCAGCTTCGCGGAGTCGCGCGGGGTGGTGTAGTTGTTCCCCGCCCGCGATATGCCGTCGAAGGAGTCGTACTTCGTGTTCTTCAGGCCGAGCTCGGCGGCCCGCTTGTTCATCTTGTCGATGAACGACGCCGTGCGCTGCGCCTCGGTCTTGCCGGTCCCCAGGGTGTCCGCGAGCGCGTACGCCGCGTCGCAGCCCGAGGGCAGCATCAGACCGTAGAGCAGCTGGCGTACGGTCAGCTTGTCGCCGGTCCGCAGATCCGCGGTGCTCGCGCCGGTGCGCTGCACGTAGTCGCGGTACGACTGCTTGATGGTGATCTGCTTGTTCAGATCGATGCCGCGGGTGTCCAGGACCGTGACCGCGGTCATGATCTTGGTGGTGCTGGCCATCTGCCGACGGGTGTCGGCGTCCTTGGCCCACAGCTCCTTGTTGGCCCCGCTGTCCAGCAGGAACGCGCCCTTGGCGGCGACGCCCGACGGGCCGCTCGCTGCCTCGGCGGTCGTCGCCGGGAGTGCGACGGCCACCGCGGCGGTCGTCGCGAGGACCGCCGCGCCCCAGCGGCGGGCCGGTCTTACTCCGCTTGGCTCCATGTGAATACCTTTTCCTCACTCGATGGGCTGAGCGTGCAGATAATCGCACTCACGCGAGAGCGAGGAGAACCTGGGGCGTCCTCAGATGCCCCTGAAGCAGGGCGGATCAGACGACGGGACGCTCCGCCGCGCGCCCCACCGCCTCGACCAGCGGCACCATCCGGTACGGCACCCGCTCGCGCAGCACCATCTCGGTGCGGGTGCGCACCACGCCGGGGAACCGCACCAGCCGCTGGATCACGTCCTCCAGGTGCGCGGCGTCCCGGGCGACGACGCGGGCCATCAGATCGCCGCCGCCGGTGATCGAGAACGCCTCGATGATCTCGGGCACCTCGCCGAGCGTGTCCGCCACCGTGTCCAGCCGCCCCTGGGTCACCTCGATGTGGACGAACGCGAGCACCGGGTGCCCGAGCGCGGCCGGGGACAGCCGTGGCCCCGTGCCGGTGATCACGCCGTCGCGCTCCAGCCGGTCGAGCCGGGCCTGGAGCGTGCCGCGCGCGATGCCCAGCAGACGTGCGCACTCGCGCACGCTCGTCCGCGGCTGTTCGAGCAGCAGCCGGAGGATCCTGGAGTCCAATGCGTCCACGGCCATGGACCAACGGCTCCCTCGTGGTCGAAGATCTGGGAATTCGACTGTACCAATGGCCCAATGGACCAAGGACCTCTTGAGCCGCTGGGCGGCAGATGATTTCCTTTTACACAGATGGCGTTGCGCACGGCTGTGTCGGACGGCGAGGAAGCCGGTTCCGGCCCCCCGCAGCGCCTTTGTCATGCCAGATGTCATGCGGGCACCGGGCCGGACGCCATGTCCCGGCCCCCGACCGACGCGCAGAAATGGGGGCGGCAGCTCTGAAGAGGATGTTCGTGGCTCCGGATCCGGGCCGGCTCAGGCTCCGCACCTCCGCCCGTGCCGTCATCGGAGTGACGCTCGCGGTCACCGTCACGGTGCTGGCCGGGCTGCCGCTGTCCGCGTCCATCACGGGCGGGCTCGCGGCCCTCCTCGCGCTGTTCACCGTCGCCGACCCGACCGTGCGCCGCCAGGCGGTCACCACGGCCCTGCTGCCGGCCGTCGGCTTCCCCGTCCTCGCCCTCGCGACCTGCCTGCACGCACTGCCACTGGCCCGTGACGCCGCGTTCCTCGCCGTCGTCTTCGCCGGCGTGTACGCGCGCCGCTGGGGCGCCCGCGGGCAGGCCCTGGGGATCTTCGCGTTCATGCAGTTCTTCGCGACCCAGTTCCTGCACGCCGTGCCCACCCAGCTGCCCGTCCTCTACACGGCCGTGCTCATGGCGCTGGCCTCGACGTCCCTCGTCCGGTTCGGCCTGTGGTGCATCGAGCGCCGCACCCCGCCGCCCGCCGCGCCCGCCCCGCCGGCGGCCCGCGGCCTGGCCCGGCCCACCACCCGGCAGGCGTTCCAGAACACCGTGGCCTGCGCCCTGGCCCTGGGCGTCGGCCAGCTCGTCTCCGACCAGCGCTGGTACTGGGCCGTCGGCACCGCCTGGTGGATCTTCGTCAACACGGCCTCGCGTGGCGAGACGCTCGTCCGCGGCTTCCGTCGCGTCGTCGGCACGCTGGCCGGCATCGGCGTCGGCCTCCTCGTCGCCGTCCCCCTGCACGGCGCTCCCGTGCCCACGGTCGTCCTCGTCGCCCTCTGTGTCTTCGGCATCTTCTACACCGCGGCGCCCTCGTACAGCTGGATGATGTTCTTCGTGACCGTCATGGCCGGGCTGCTGTACGGGCTCCTCGGCGTGCTCCACCCCGGTCTGCTCGTCCTGCGCCTGGAGCAGACGCTGGTGGGCGCGGCGGGCGCCGCCATCGCGGTCGCCGTGGTGCTGCCCGTCACCACCCACGCCGCCACCGACGGCTGGATCCAGCGCGCCCTGCTGGCCGTACGGCACTGCACGGCCCAGTCCGCGCGCCGGCTGGCCGGCGACGAGGCCGCCGACCCCGCGCCGCACGTCGCCGAGCTCGAGACCCTGCTCGCCCGGGTCCGGCTCTCGGTCGCCCCGCTGCTGCACCCGCTCAGCCCCCTGCGCGAGCGCCGCGAGCGCGCCCGGCAGGTCGTCCTCCACCTCGACGACTGCGCCGCCCAGGCACGCGGTCTCGCCGCCGTCGCGGCCGACCCGGACGCCTCGCACGACGCCCGGCTGACCGCAGCCTGCCAGCGGGTCGAGGCCGCCCTGCACACCCTGGTCGGCCCCGGGGGCGCCCCGGCGCCCCTCACGGACCTCGCGGCCACGGCCCCGGGACACCACCCCGGTGCCGAACGCGCCCTGGCCCATCTGCACGACCTGGAGACGGCCCTCGCCTCCCTGGCCCACCCCCTGAGCGGCTCCCGCCCCTCGTCCCTGGCCGGGGCCTGACCGGCGCGCCCGACCGGCGCCCGAGCCGGGTGGGCCGGGTCAGCGGACGGCGAGGACCATCCGGAACCGCGCGGCGCCCGAGAGCATCTTGCGGTACGCCTCGCCGGCCCCGTCCAGCGGCATGGTCTCGATCATCGGGCGGATCCCGCGCAGGGCGCTGAACGCCAGCGTGTCCTGCACGTCCTGCGCGCTGCCGGACGGGTGGCCGCGGACGGTCCTGCCCTGCATGAGCAGCTGGTTCGGGCTGATGCCCAGCGGCTCGGTGTCCGCGCCGATGACCACCAGCTCGCCGCGGTGGGCCAGCCCGTCGACGGTCGCCGTGATGGCCTCGGAGCTGGCGGCGGTGGCCAGGACGACCTTGGCGCCGCCGAGTGCCCGCAGCGCGTCCGCGACGGGAGTGTCCGCCGTGCTGTCGACGTAGTGGTGCGCGCCGAGCCGCTCGGCGAATTCGGCCTTGCCGGCCCCGCGGGCGATGGCCACGGTCTCGAAGCCCATGGCCGCCGCGTACTGCACCCCCAGATGGCCCAGTCCGCCGATGCCGAGCACGGCCACCAGGTCACCCGGCCGCGCGGAGCTGCGGCGCAGCCCGTTGTACGTGGTCACCCCGGCGCAGGCCATGGGCGCGGCGTCGGCCGCCGGCAGCCCCTCCGGGATCCTGGCGAGGGCGCCGGCCGGGGCGATCAGCGCCTCGGCGTAGCCGCCGTCGTACGCCCAGCCGGGGACCCGGAGGTTCTCGCACACGATGAAATCGCCCTGCCGGCAGGGCGTGCAGTGGCCGCAGCTGCCGCCGAACCAGCCGACGGCCACGCGGTCGCCCACCCGCCATGCCTCGCCGGTCCCCTCGCCGAGCTCCTCGATCCGCCCGGCGACCTCGTGCCCCGGGACGACCGGGAACCGCACGTCCGGCAGCATGGCCTCGACGAACATGGCGTCGCTGTGGCAGATCCCGCAGGCGTCCACCGCGACCCGCACCTGGCCGGGGCCCGGCCGCGGTACCTCACGCTCCACGATCGCGAACGGGCCGCCGGCCTCGGCGACCTGCGCGACTCGGTAGGTGCTCATCCCGGCCTCCCCGCTCTCTCTCGGCGCCAGGCCCCCCGGAAAACCCCCTCCTCACCAGCAGAACAGCTCCGCCCCCGTCCCGCGCGCCGGGACCGGGCACACCCCTGAGGAGGGCGGCCGGGCCGGCGGAAATCGGCCGATGGGCCGATAAGCGCTCGGGGGCCGCGTTCCTAGCGTGGGGGCCATGTTCAACGCACACGCCCTCACCGACAGCACCGCGGCCGTACCGCCGCACCACGATCACCAGGCGCCGGACGCCAACGAGCTGCGCGCCCTCGCCACACCGCTGGCCGACATGCTGGCCGCGCACAGCGGCCTGAGCGTCCAGCTGGCCGTCCCGCACGCGCGGGGCGCCCGGATCGTCCACCACGTCTTCCGCCCCGACAACACGCTCCAGCAGCTCGAGACCGGCCGGATCCGGCCCGCGGGCAGCGCCCTGGCCGCGGCGCTGGGAACCCGCCGGGCGCGCTGCGTGTACACCGTCGAGGAGGATCAGCCGGACACCGCCTCCCTGGCCACCTCCCTCACCGACGCCGAGCCCCGCCCGTGGCCCGTGGCGCTCGCCCTGGTCGGCCCCCGCGACGCCCTGCACCCCGGTACGGAGGCAGGCCGGCGCCGACGGACGATGCTCTGCGAGACCGCCGACGCCCTCGCGGACGCCCTGACCGGCGGGTGAACGCCGCCGGACCACAAGGAGCGGTTCCCCACGGAGCGGTTCCCCACGGATCAGTTCCCCACGGATCAGCTCTCCACGGTCTGCACCCGCGGCGGATGACCGTTCCAGGTCACGAACACCGAACTCGTCCGTGCCCCGGACACGAAGTCGACGCGGATCCACTGCACCTGCGTCCACACCCGCATCTCCCAGCCCTCGTCCGGCGTCGCCGACACGAGCGTCGCCGCCCCCTCGCCGAGGTCGAAGACCACCCGGCCGCCCGTCACCGGGAAGCTCCTCACCCCGTCGCCACCCGGGGACGGCCGCGAACCCGACGGGGACGGCCCGGGCGCGCCCGGCCGACCGGACGGCGCGGAGGAGCTCGGCGGCGGTGACGAAGGCGCCGGCACCGGCGACCGGACACCGCTCGTCGCGGACACCGACGCGGCGGGCGACGGCACCGCGGCGCGGGAGAGCGGCAGCGCGCGGGGCGGCTCGTGCCCCGTGCCCGTCAGCACCGTCCGCACCCCGTACCAGGACACCGCCATCGCGGCGCCCGTCGCCAACACCCAGGCCAGGGCGTGCACTACACCTCGTCTCATCCGGCTCATGCTGCCTCACCCGAATGGCGTACGGTGCGGCCCATGGCAAGACTGCTCGTCGTCGAGGACGATCCGTTCGTCCGTTCCGCCCTCATCCGGCAGCTGACCGAGGCGTCCCACACCGTCCGCAGCGTCGGCACCGCCCTGGAGGCACTGCGGGAGGTCGCGCACGTCGGCTTCGACGCGGTCGTCCTCGACCTCGGACTGCCCGACCTCGACGGAGCGCAGGCACTGAAGATGCTGCGCGGCATCACCGACGTGCCGGTCATCGTGGCCACCGCGCGGGACGACGAGGCGGAGATCGTCCGGTTGCTCACCGACGGCGCCGACGACTACCTGGTCAAGCCCTTCTCCGCGGCGCACCTCACGGCGCGCGTCACCGCCGTGCTGCGCCGCGCGGGCGGCCGGACCGGACACCCGGGCCCGGCGGGGGAGCCGGTGCCCGCGCGCGTCCTGCGCGTCGGCGGCCTGTCGGTCGATCCGCTGCGCCGCCAGGCCGAACTCGACGGCACACCGCTCGACCTGACCCGGCGCGAGTTCGACCTGCTGGCTTACCTGGCCGAGCGCCCCGGCATCGTCGTCCCGCGCAGGGAACTCCTCACCGAGGTCTGGCAGCAGTCCTACGGCGACGACCAGACCATCGACGTCCATCTCTCCTGGCTGCGCCGCAAACTGGGGGAGACGGCCGCCCGGCCGCGCTATCTGCACACCCTGCGCGGCGTCGGCGTGAAGCTGGAACCCCCGGCCGCATGAGATGGGCACTGGTCAAGGTCTCGCTCGCCGTCACCGTGATGGTCGTGCTGGCCTTCGCCGTACCGCTCGGCCTGGTCGTCAGGGAGCTCGCCCGCGACCGGGCCTTCACCGACGCCGAGCGGCAGGCCGCCCAGATCCGGCCGGCCCTCGCCATCACCACCGACCGCGCCCAGCTGGAACGGGCGGTCGCCAGCTCGCAGGCCGGTGAGATGGGGCGGCTCGCGGTCCACGTGCCGCGCACCGGCACCGCCCCGGCGGCCGCGCACGACGCCGGCGACGAACACGCCGCCTACGACATCGGCCACTCCCGCGCCGTCCCGCGGGAGGTGGAGACCGCGCGCCGCGGCCGTTCCCTCGTCACCGCCGTGCCCGGCGGCTACGCGCTCCTCCAGCCGACCGCCCTGAGCGCCGGGGAGTTCGCGGTGGTCGAGGTCTACGTGCCGCACAGCGCGGTCGGCAACGGCGTCACCACCTCGTGGCTGATCCTCGCCGGAGTCGGCCTCGCCCTGATCGCCGGCTCCGTCGCCACCGCCGACCGGCTCGGCCTGCGCCTGGTGCGGCCCGCCGAACGGCTCGCCCGGGTCGCCGTCGCCCTGGGTGAGGGCAGGCTCGGTGTACGGGTGCCCGAGGACGGCCCGGCAGAACTGCGCGCCGCCGCCGTGGCCTTCAACTCCATGGCGGACGACATCGTCCGGCTGCTCGCCGGCGAGCGCGAGCTCGCCGCCGACCTCTCGCACCGGCTGCGCACCCCGCTCACCGTCCTCCGCCTCAACGCGGCCTCGCTCGGCGACGGCCCGGCGGCCGAACAGACCCGCGCCGCCGTGGCCCAGCTGGAACGCGAGGTCGACCAGCTCATCCGCGCCGCGCGGGAGGAACGCCGGCACAAGCCGCAGCCCACGCTCGGCTGCGACGCCTGCGAAGTGATCCGCGAACGCATGGACTTCTGGTCCGCGCTCGCCGAGGACGAGGGCCGGACGGTCCGGCTGGCGGGCGTCGACGCGACCGCACGCGTCCCCGTCGCCCGTCCCGAACTCGCCGCCGCCCTGGACGCGATGCTCGGCAACGTCTTCCGGCACACGCCCGAGGGCACCGCCTTCGCGGTGGACGTCCACCACAGCGAGGACGCCGTCATCGTGCTCGTCTCCGACGCGGGCCCCGGCATCGCCGATGCCGACGCCGCACTGCGCCGCGGTCACGGCGCGGGCGGCACCGGCTCCACCGGCCTCGGCCTGGACATCGTCCGCCGCGTCGCGGAGTCGACCGGCGGCGACGTACGGATCGGGCGCTCGGTGCTCGGCGGCGCGGAAGTACGCGTCTGGCTCTCCCTGAACGGCGGCGCCGCACCACGCCGCGAGCGCCGCCGGGTACGCGGGGTACGGCGCGGCCGTCCGCGCCGCTGACGCGTACGGAACTTCCACACGATCCCGTTGAGGACCCTGCGGTCATCCAGCCGTTTGCGTCCACGCAAAGGCACGGGCAGCAACGGCCGAACGAACTCCCACGCCTGCTCGGCTTGCCCGGCGTCCATCTTCTCGGGGTCGGCGTCGCAGCGGCATTGAGGGCGCTTACAGCCGCTATGAGCGGAATGGCACCTTTGTCACCCATCGCCAGGTCCTGGGGCGGGGGACGCGGGGCATGGCGGGCTGGTCGGGGATGTCGTCCTCGCGTTGGGCGGCGTACCAGCCAAGGGCGCGCATCAGCGCTTTGGGCATGGTGGGGGGCAGTGTGGTGTCCATGGCGGTCCAGGACTTGTCGAGGAGTGTTGTGGCGTGTGCGCGGCAGGCCTCGACGGCGCCGCACTCGATCAGGGTGCGGGCGACAGTCAGGGCCGTGACGGGGGTGGCTTTGCCGCCGCGCACGGCGTTCCATACGGCGCGGCGCTGTTTCGCCGACAGGAGCGGTACGGCGAGGGCCAGGGGCATGGTGACCTTGCCGTTCTGGAGGTCTTCGGCCACGCGCTTGGCGGCTCGTCGGTGCCCGTGACGCTCCATGGTGCCGACGCCGTGGAGGTCCGCGACGTCGTCGCTGATCTGGTAGGCCACTCCCAGGGCCTCGGCGTAGTCGCCGATGGCTGTGATCTGGGCCTCGTCGGCGCCTGCCAGCAGGGCGCTGATCTCGGTGATGGCGCGTACCGGGTAGGCGGTCTTGAGCCGGTGGTTGGAGTGCAGGCGCTGGAGCAGCTCCGTGGCATCACCGGTGGCGACGGCGGTGTCCATGGCCTCGTCGTGGCCGGCGATGTCGAGGGCCTGCCCGGCGTGCGCCCCGCACAGGCCGCGCAGATACGTCTGGTAGACGCGCAGGCGTAGTGCGGGGTCGTCGGGCAGGATGTCGTCGGCCACGCGGTCGAGGATGAAGTAGGCGTTGGTGCCGGCGTTGATGGCGGTGGGTACGCCGAAGACCTGGTGGGCGGAGGGGCCGCCACGGCGCAGGGGCGAGTTGTCCTCGACGTCGTCGACGATCAGCGCACCAGTGTGGAGCAGTTCGGTGACCGCCATCAGGGAGCGGTAGCGGTCCGCTTCTTTGCTGAAGTGGGCCATGACGCACATGGCCGCGAGGGAGCGCCATGTCTTTCCGCCCAGGTCGATCACGTGCCGGACGGGCGTCACGAGTGACGCGTGCACCTGGGCGGCCGCGGAGGCGTCGAGCGGTTGGTGGCCGTCCAGCCCGGCGATGTTGTGCACCACGGCGGGGTCGGGGGCATCGGGGTAGAGAAGGCGCACTTCCGCTTGGGTGATTTGGCGGACCCGGCGCATCTGGTCTTCGAGGTCGCTGATGGTGTTGGGTGGGACGATCTCCACGAAGGCGTGGCCGCTCACGGGGCGGCCGTCCATGGTGCCCTCGATGCGGGACTGACCCTGCCAGAAGGCCAGTCCGGTGACCAGCGGCCGGGACTCCTGCTCGCGGACGGGCGTGGTCAGGCACACGTCCAGTGCCAGGTCCGGAATCCGCAGCCGCATGCCGATCGGGTAGGAGGTCACCGTGAGGGGGGAGACCCAGTATTGGGAGGCCGTCAGGTCGGCGGTGGCCGGGCGGTGTACCCCGTCGGGGGAGACGGTGGTGCAGATTGTGCGCTGGGAGAGCTCGACCCAGGCACCGATGTGGTCGTCGTGCTGAGCCGTCGTAGGGGTGACCCAGCGCTCGCCCGGTTCGGCGCTGCCCGCGCTGGTGGGCTTGGTGTCGACCAGGCTCGTCCGCAGGGCCGCCACGTCCCAGCCGTTGTCCAGTTGCAGCTCCATCTTCACGGCGGCTGCGTCGAGGTTCTTGTGCAAGTGAGGGTCGCGCCGTCCCTCGCCGCCGAAGGAGTGCTCCAGCCACGCCTCCCCCACGACACGGGCAGGTGCGCGGCCGGGCAGGGTCAGACTGCCCCGGGCACCGAGCCGGGGCACGCAGTAGGTGTACAGGCTGTCGATGCTGTCCTTATGCGCCTTGTCAGGCCACCAGAGCGGCATCGCCCCTTCGTCGCCCAGCGGTACCGGCTTCTTACCTGGCTGAAGGACCAGGTCGAAGCTCTCCTCCTGGCCCGTCACCGTCAGGTGGTACGAGCCGTCCGAGTGCCCTCGCAGAGTGGCCACACCGCCGAAGTCCAGGCCCAGTGTGCGGGTGGAGAGTCTCACGGGCGCCTCCAGCAGCCGGTCCGGCAACAGGGGGCGGCCCCCGTCCAGTGCTTCCTCGACGGCTCGGCGTACGCGGGGGTCCCAGCGTGTGTCGTCCCGGACGGCCGAGCGGGTGGCGGCGAAAGCCGCGCCGTCCATCCAGGACTCGTAGCTGTAGGTGCTTGTGGCCGCATGGGTGCGAGACCAGATCAACGCGTGGGCGGGGTCGTGCGCGGAGGGTTCGTCCGGAGTCGCCCGATAGCACAGGAACAGTACGGACAGCCCGTGCCCGTCGCCTTCGGACGTCCGTACCCGGGCGTTGACGGACCACATCTCTACGCCGCAGTCCGGATGGGGCGGGTCATCACGCGCCGGGTCGACCGTGCCGCCCCGAGGCGGCCAGTCATGTCGCCACTGGGGCGGATGCGGGGTACGGCGGCCGGCTTCGGTCTCGGCGGATGCCGCTGACAATCTCTGTGAGGTGTGCTTGTTCATGTGTTCATGGGGTGTCCAAAAGGTTGTTCAAATGGGAATTCCTGCGGCGCGCAGGACACACAGAAGGCTTCATTCGCGTGCGCAGGTCGGGACGGTCGGAGAGCGGGACGGGGTCGCCGGTCACGCGTCGGGGGCTGTGGGCGCCGCGTCGTCCGCGGTCGACACGACTCCGTCCAGTTGTCCGGAACTCGCTTGCAAATCCACCAGGTCGGCGCGTGCATAACTGAGCGTCAGGCTCGGCAGGAACACCGGTGTCAGGAGTAGCTCAGGTGTGACGTTGAACGGAAGAACGCCGAAGAGACGACCGGAGATGGCCGTCGCCGTGCCACTGACCGTTCCAGTGAGCCGGCTCCGAGCGGCAGACAGCGAGGGCCCGGAGCGACCGGAACCCGGGACCAGGCGCACCCCCTGGGCCGTGGCATCGGTCAGCGTGCAGTGCAGGACCGGCAACGGACGCCCATCCGACCGGCGGACACTGGTGCGGCGGCAGAAGGCGGCCCGGCCGGTGAGCCTTCGAACGGTCAGCGCTCTCCCGGTCCCGGCTCCGGGAGGAAGAGCCCGCTCGTGCCGTGCGAACGCGCAAGCCGCGGCCGCTTCGTACGCCTGCGGTTCGTCGCACCGGGCGGCAGCCTCCAAGGGCGTCGGGGTGGGGGACGAGAGAGGCGAAGGCAGCAAGACCAGAGGCAGCAAGGCGACCGCGGGCAGCCTGCGCATTCGGTCACGGCCCGAATCCGTCCGCGCGGCGGACGGCGGGTCGGCCGGTGGCCGGGGTCCTCTCCAGGCGAAGGCCAGCGCACCACCGACCACACCCAGCGCGCTGCCTGCGAGGAATCCACCGAGGTTGCAGGCGACCAGCGCCGCCAGCGACAGCCCGACGGCCGCCAGCCCAGCGGGCGCATGCAGCTGCGGCTGGGCGTACAGCACCCAGCCGGTAAGCAGCAGCGGGAGGCTGATGCCGAGCCCCGCGTTCGCCGCGACCCCCGGCACGGTGATCGCCACCGGAAAGGCGGCGAACGGCAGGGCGATCATCTCGACAGCGGCGGCCGTGACCAGGCATGCGGCGACGACGGGCCGGGCACAGCGCCGACCGCGCCCGGCATGCGTCCGCTCTCGCCGGGGGATCAGAAACACTCGTGCCGCCCGAACTCGACCGAGACCTTCATGCCTGGCATGCGGAAGGTCCCTGCGCTGCTGGTCGACGCGGTCATACGGAACCGTTCCATCTCCAACCGTCGCACGGTCTGCCGCATAGTTCCGCCGCCGGAGGTGCCGCCGACCTTCAGGCCGGTGAACTCCGCGTCGGCGCTGAGCTGTCGGGCATCGATCACCATGGATGTGGCCGTGACGGGGCGGCGCTGCCCGGCGGTCACCCGCATCGTGACGTCACCGAGAGGGGTGGGCACCAGCATCGACTGACACATGCGGGTGATCGACACGTGCTCTGCGGTCGCGATGATCGCTTCATGCCGGTCGGACTGATCGCTCAGCCCGGGATACTGGCTGACACCACTCTGCTTCACCTGCTCCGCCGACACTTTGAACAACGACCCTGAAACAGCGATCGACGCGGGCAAGGCACCTGCGGCTGTGGCCGACAGCAATCCGAAGGCCATCACGGACGCTGTCGCCAACACCGCACCGAACCTGGCCCAGTTCGTGGGCCCCATCGATTTACGTAGCCCTTTGAGCAGCCCCGTGAACAGCCGCCCGGGCCTTTTCCAGCCGTTGCCCATGCCGCCGTAACCGGTACGGCGCCCCCAGGGTCACAGAGAATCACTCATATAAGTGAGATGATCCTGAAAGGGTGGCGCAACGGCTGACGGCGGCCGTGACAAGCGGAGGCGGCCAGGGCCACCCACAGTCACCGAGACCGCACCTTCGTGATCGGCTTCACGGAAAGCCTGGCAGAGCCCTCGACCCTGGCCACCAGGTCCCGAGCGTCGCCGGATACGTGCCTCGGTCTGAAGGTCCGGCCCGAAACCACGGGACTGTGCAATTCCACGGCGGCGGCCAAGGGGCGGCACCGTCGTTCGTACGGGTGACGACACCGCCAACGACCGTAGCGAGAAGACAGCCTGGGTCGGTGTCCGCTGCGACCTTGGCCTACAGCCCGGCCTCACCTTCATCCCGCGGACCAGCACGCGACACCCCGACCCGCGCCTCAGGGCTCCCCGTCACACGTCGGCGGGGAGCCAAACCGGGAGCCACCGCAGGTGACTGTCAGCGGAGGAGTGCGGACGTTGCCGGACCGGCTCCTGCGAAGGAGCCGAGCTCGCGGCGGGGTTCATCTGCCCGGCCGTCGGCCCTCGGTGCGCTTTTCTTACCCCGCGCTCATGCCTTCCTTAAGCCCGCCATAAGAAGCGAGCCACAGGCCCGCATTGGGTGATTCGCCTCGTTCGTTCTCGCTAACGTGCCGCCGTGTCCACCCCCCACCCCCGATTTTGAACAGGCAGGCACGCGATGGGTTCCTCCGCACACCGCCGGCGGCTGAGCCGCAAGGCGAAGCTGGCCGGCGTCTGCGCCGCCGCGGCGCTCGCGACGGGCGCCGCGTTCACCCTCACCGGCACGGCCCGGGCCGCCTCGGCCGGCGCGGCGTTCGCCACCACCAGCGCCTGGTCGGGCGGCTACACCGGCCAGTACGTCATCACCAACGACACGGGCACGGAACTGTCCGGCTGGAAGCTGACGTTCGACCTGCCGGCCGACGCGAGGATCACGTCCCTGTGGAACGGCAGGCACACCGTCAGCGGCCGTGGCGTCACCGTCGAGCCTGAGAGCTGGAACGCGGCCATAGCCCCCGGAAAGTCCGTGACCGTCGGCTTCGTCGCGACGGGCTCCGCCACCGCTCCCGCCAACTGCCGTATCAACGGCGCAAGATGCTCGGCGGGTGAGAACCCCGGCCCCCGGCCCACCGGCACCACCCCGGCCCCCACCCCGACGTCCCCGGCACCCACGTCCCCGGCTCCCGGCGGCGCGCACGCCGCCTTCGCCCCCTACGTCGACACCTCCCTCTACCCCGCCTACGACCTGCTGGGCACCGCAGAGAAGACCGGAGTGAAGAACTTCAACCTGGCCTTCATCACCTCCGGCGGCGGCTGCACCCCCAAGTGGGGCGGCGTCACCGACCTCGGCGCCGACGCCGTCGCCGCGCAGATCGGCAGGCTGCGCGCGGCCGGCGGCGACGTGCGGGTCTCCTTCGGCGGCGCCGCCGGCTCCGAACTGGGCCTGGCCTGCTCCTCGGTCGACGAGCTCGCCGCCGCCTACGGCAAGGTCGTGGACGCGTACCGGCTCACCGCCGTCGACTTCGACATCGAGGGCGCCGCACTGCCCGACACCGCCGCCAACACCCGCCGCGCCCAGGCCGTCGCCCGGCTCCAGAAGCAGCACCCCGGCCTCGACGTCTCCTTCACCCTCCCCGTCCTGCCCACCGGGCTCACCCAGGACGGCGTCAAGCTCGTGGAGAACGCCAAGAAGAACGGCGTCGCCCTCTCCACGGTCAACATCATGGCGATGGACTACGGCGCCTCCTTCGGCGGCGACATGGGCCGGTACGCGATCGACGCGGCCACCGCGACCCAGGCGCAGCTCAAGGGCGTGCTGGGGCTCGGCGACGCCGCCGCCTGGAAGGCCGTCGCCGTCACCCCGATGATCGGCGTCAACGACGTGGCCACCGAGGTCTTCACGGTCGACGACGCGAAACAGCTGACGGCGTTCGCCCGGAGCAAGGGCATCGCCTGGCTGTCCATGTGGTCGGCGGCCCGCGACAAGCCCTGCCCGGGCGGGCCGCAGAGCTCGGCGTCCGCGACCTGCAGCTCGATCCAGCAGGACCCCTTCGCCTTCACCAAGGCGTTCGCCGCCCGATGAGCTGACCCCGCCCCTCCACGCCCCCCACCAGCCCCCACACCGCCCCGCACGCCCGGCTCCCCCCACCTCGCGCCGGCGTGCGGGGCACCCCTCACCTCCCCCAGGAGAATCCCGATGCGCATACGCCACCAGGCCGTCCGGACGTCCCTGCTCGCCCTCGCACCCCTCGCGCTCACCGCGCTGGCCGCATCGCCGGCCGGGGCGCACGGCTCCATGACGGACCCGGTCAGCAGGGTCTCCGCCTGCTTCGCCGAAGGGCCGGAGCACCCTCGCTCGGCGGCCTGCAAGGCCATGGTCGCGGCCGGCGGTACCCAGCCGCTCTACGACTGGAACGAGGTCAACATCGGCGACGCCGCCGGGCGCCACCGCGCGATCATCCCGGACGGCAAGCTGTGCAGCGCCGGACGCGACAAGTACCAGGGGCTGGACCTCCCGCGCGCCGACTGGCCCGCGACGAAGCTGGCACCCGGCGCGCACACCTTCCGCTACCGGGCCACCGCCCCGCACCGGGGCACGTTCGAGCTGTACCTCACCAAGGACGGCTACGACCCGGCCAAGCCGCTGAAGTGGTCGGACCTGGAGGCCAAGCCCTTCGTCAAGGTCACGAACCCCGCCCTGAAGGACGGCAGCTACACCTTCACCGGCACCGTGCCGAGGAGGACGGGCCGACACCTCGTCTACAGCATCTGGCAGCGCTCCGACAGCCCCGAGGCCTTCTACACCTGCTCCGACGTCGACTTCGGCGGAACCCGCACGCCGGCGGCGGCACAGGCGCCCTCCGCACCCACCGCCTCCGCGCCCGGCGACCGGCAGATCGCCGAGGGAGCCGCCAAGTCGACGGTCGATCACACCGCGCACGGCGGGCACGGCGGGGACGACGGCGCCCGGCCCGCCGCGGCACGCGACACCGGCGCGCACACCGACGGCGTCGGGACCGCCGGCGCCCCCGCCGCGGCCCCCGCCGCGCAGCACGGCGAGCTCGCCGAGACCGGCGGCGGCCGCAGCACCCTCCCGCTGGCCGTCGCCGGCGCCGGAACCCTGGCGGCCGGGTCCGTCGCCCTGCTCCTCGTCGCACGCCGGCGCTCCGCCCGCGGCCGCTCCTGAGGCCCGCCGCGTCCCCGCCGCTGTAGCGTCTGCTCTGTCGGGTCAGACGCGGATCGACGGACGGGACGGTGCGATGGGCGGCGGCAGCGATCGGCGGCGGTGGGCGTACCTCGGGTCGTACACCGAGGAGGGCGGACGCGGCATCACCGTCGCCGAAGTGGACGCGGCGACGGGTGCCCTGACGGCCCGGTACTCCACGGCCGAGCCGGCCGATCCGTCCTTCCTCGCGCTCGCCCCGGACGGCGGCGTGCTCTACGCGGTGAGCGAGACCGACGACGGCTCGGCCGCCGCCCTGTCCCTGGCCGACCCGGCGCGTCCCCGCCCCCTGGGCGCGCCCGTGCCGGTCCGGGGCGATGCCCCCACGCATCTGGCTCTCGCCGCGGGGCGGTTGTTCACCGCCAATTACGGATCGGGCAGTGTCAGCGTGCTCCCGGTCGGCGACGGCGGGACCCTCGGGCCGCCCTCGGAGGTGTTCGCACACCGGGGCAGCGGCCCCGTGACCGACCGTCAGGCCGGACCCCACGCCCACGCGGTGGTCCCGGACCCCTCCGGGCGCTGGCTGCTCTCCGCCGACCTCGGGACGGACTCGGTGTGGACGTACGCGCTCGACCCGGCCACCGGGGCGCCCGCGCCGCACGGGCAGAGCGTGCTCCCCGCCGGCAGCGGCCCGCGGCACCTGGCCTTCCACCCGCGCGGCGAGCACGCCTACGTCGTCAACGAGCTGGAGCCGACCGTCACCGTGTGCCGCTGGGACGCGGTATCGGGCAGGCTGGAGCCGACGGGCGGCACGCGGGTGGTGCCCACCGGGGTACGGATGACCACCTACCCGTCGGCCCCTGTCGTCTCCGCCGACGGCCGCTTCCTGTGGGTGGCCAACCGCGGCCACGACAGCATCGCCACGCTCGCCCTCGACGCGTCGGGGGAGCGACCCGAGCTCCGGGGCACCGTGGCCTGCGGCGGCCGCTGGCCGCGCCATCTGGCCGCCGGCCCCGGCGACCGGCTGCTGTACGCCGCCAACCAGCGCTCCGGCGACGTCACCTGGTTCACCGTCGACGAGGACTCGGGGCTGCCGCGCCGCGCCGGCTCGATCGACGTACCGGCCGCGTCCTGCGTGCTCCTGGCCTGAACCCCGCCCGGCCTGAACCCCGCCATGGCCTGAACCCCGCACGCGTCAGGACACGGCGAAGGCCCCCACGGACCACCGTGGAGGCCTTGCCCCGAAGAGACCGCGGCACCGTCGCGTCAGTGGACCTGCGCCCCGGGCGTCCGGGTCTGCGGCGCGATGCCCAGCGCCTCGCTGTACTTGGCGAGGGCGAGCTTGCCGATCGCCGGGTATGCGCCGAGCGGCTCGGCCACCGCGCAACCCGCCTCCTTGGCGGCCATGGCGGGCAGCGTCTCGTCCACCTCGGGACCGATCAGGCAGGGCGCGAGCGCCAGGTTCCGCGAGCCGGACTCGCGCAGCCGCTCGGCGGCACGGGCCACGCCGCCGTCCTCGTCCAGCGCGGCGGCCAGCACCGGCACCGCGAGCCGCGCGGAGAGCAGCATGCCCGTGATGCCCGCCGCCTGCACGGCCTCCTCGCCGCCCACCGTGGCCAGCACGATGCCGTCGGCGGCGGTTGCGACCGTGAACAGCCGTGCCCGGTCGGCGCGGGCCAGACCCGCCTCGGACAGGCGCACGTGCAGCGCCTCGGCGAGCAGCGGGTGCGGGCCGAGCGCGTCGGTCAGCTCACTGGCCGAGCCGCTGTTCATGACGGCCTGGCGTATCCGGCGCATGACCGCCTTGTCCGGTCCGGCCAGCAGCGGTACCACGACGGCGTCGGGCGCCCGCTCCCACGGGTCCTCGACGCCCTCGGCGGCCGCTTCGCGCGGTTCGCCACCGCGAGCGGCGCGCTGTGCGGCGGCGTGGCCGAGGACGGCGTCCAGCGCCGGGAAGCCCTCGCCGGCCTCCGCCTGCTCGGCGGCGTCGAGGTAACCGATGCGGGCGTCGAGGCCGGGCAGCTCGGAGCGGGCGATGCTGAGGATCTCCTCGGCATGGCGGCGCGTGGTCAGGTCGGGCGTCCCCGGAACGGCGAGCACCAGGGGAGGCGCACCCGCCGGGGCGGCCGCGGGCTCCGGCCGCCGGTGCCGTCCAGGCTGGCGGGGACGCGGCATTCGTACTGGCAGGCCGGACGCGGGCCCTGTGGGGGAGCTCATGGCGCCGCATGTTAGTCGTTCATAGGACTTGACTGTTCGGGTGGGGCCCACTCGGCAGTGTCTGTCCGGATTTATTCGTTGGTTCATCCGACGGACACGGATGTGTTCAGCAAATGACACGCAACATCACGTCGTCGACGGGCAGCCGCAGACTGTCCGTCAGCAACGCCCCGGCGACGTGCGATGCGCCGTCCAGGGGATCGCCGCGCGCCTCGGCGAGTCTGGCGTAAGGTAGTTGCAACTGCAACTCGCGATGGAGGGGGTCGAGGAGGGGCGCGCCGATCCGCGTCAGCCCGCCGGTGAGTGCCATGTCGGTCCCGCGTGCGGCTCCGGCCGTTCCGGCCGCCGGCCGGGGGCAGACGGCCGCGGCCGTCTCGGCGATGTGCCGCGCGGCCGCGCGGAGGATGCCGGCGGCGACCGGGTCGCTCGCCGCGCACCGGCCGACCTCCGGCGCGAAGGACGCCAGTACGGCCGTGCGGTCCGCGCGGGGGTACAGCTTCCCCGGCAGCTCCTGGGCGGGCCCCAGGACCGCCTCCAGGCGTGCCAGCAGCGCCCGGGAACCGCCCGCGCGCCCGTCGTGGGCGCGCAGGGCC